>JAJSAJ010000060.1 GCA_024274855.1 Planctomycetota bacterium
ATACGTCGCGTTGGAAAGCAACGCTCCCGAGTTATAGATCCCGCCGTGACTGAAACCGACACGTTCCGCATCATCGAGTGTAAACGCGCGGAAATCGTCCTGGCCGGGTGTCCCCGTGACGTACAGCAAATCGTCCGATACAAATCGAACGTCTTCGTCCAGGTAGTTGATAAACCGAATATCCCCCAACGGACTGTCGCTGCTGAGGCTAAGCGTATTGTAGACGATCGCAATCCCATCATCCATGTGCGTTTCAACACGCCAATTGATCAATCCGTTGGCCCCTTGAATGGTCCCTTCACTGACGACCCGGTCATGATCGATCAACGTTGCCGGCGTTGTGACGGTGCTGAATCTCAGATCGATCGCGTTCCCATTACCACCGACATCCAAGTAATTCGTCGAATCGAAAATGACGTTTTCGTTGACAAAGGGGCTCAAGTCGCCCTGGGCCGAAATCCCGCCAACCTGCCCGTCCGGCGGGAAGAAATCACTCGCCCCCCCGTCCAGGACTTTGAAAGCAAACTGGCCGGGGATACCGACCGCAACGTCGTTATCGATCAACGTTCCCTGATCCACCTCGGGCCCGGTCGGCAAGCGGCCGTTCCCAGAACCGTCACCATTGGTATCTGTCTGCGGCAACCCGTCCGGCGTGAATCCCGCACCAACGGAATCGTCGGCCATCGACGTCATGATGACCGGGAAGCGGGGCTGGCCGACGACCTGCAGAGACCCACCAATTCGGTCATTAATATCCAATTCACGTCCTGTAGCCGTGAAGCCGGCTGTCTGCCCTTCCAGCTTGATAACCAGGCTTTGACGCGGGTTGCTCTCCAGCCGCAATCCACCGTAGGTATGGAAGTCAGGCACATAGATCGCGTCTCGCAGAATGTGGACAATATCCGTATCATCCCATACACTCTGGGTCGTCAATGTGGCCCCACGCACCAACATCCCATTGAGTGTCGACCCGTCACTTCGACTGCTGCCAAGTCGATTGAGTCGGACCAGCGGCCCTTCGTTATCCTGGGACCCGTCAATTCGATCGACCGGTCCTGTCTCGCGGCCACGATCCATCACGGTTTCGAAGTTCAGTGCGTTGGCATTGATGCTGATCACAGCACCATCGTTATCGACAAACGTGTTGGAGACGATGATCGGCTGGGCACCACGCACGAACACAGTCGAGCTATCATGAGTACCACGTCCGTATCGATCGGGCGGTGCCAGGCCACCACTGCCATCCGCATTCATTTCCAGTTTACTATGGGCGATCCGAACATCCGATTAATGGATTTCAATCGGGTTGAACCCGGCAAACGTGCCTTCGATTTTCGTCGTCCCACCACCGAACGCCAAGACAACAAAGTCAAGACTGGCGCGACTCAAATGACCGAAGTAAAGCCCGGCCCAATCGCCGGCCGCCGGATCGACAGCACCCTGTTGACGATTCGTGTCAAATGTCCCACCAAATCCATAGCGTGCATCGTTGATCGACGTGAAGACAATCGGCTGGCCATCTCGACCTTCCGCAATCAACTCGGATCCAAACGAGGTATCGATGCGTGCACGGTCGAGTTTAACAACGGTCGCCGGATCGATTGACAGCCTGGCATCGAGTCGTGCCTGCAGCGGCAACCCGGCTTGCGACAGGGGACCACCCGGCTGTCCTTGGACAATCAAGTTCTCCGAAATGATATGGACGATGTCCGTGTCATTCCAGCGTGCTGATTTGGTCAGCTTCTCAAGTTGATCTCCCGCTGGTGTCGCAATGCGGATAAACAATCCGTTCAGTGAGTTGTCAACCAGTCGATTGTCATGGATCTCCGGCCCGATGCGCTGATAATCTGAAGTAAACGGAGTCGTCTGGAACTTCGGCGCGTGAAAATTATCCTCTTCAAAGCTGTCCGGATTCGCGGAAATGGCCGCGTCGGCACTCAGTTGAATTGTGTTGAAACTCAACGTCGGCCGATCGTCAATCAGATGAATCGGCGCAACGACCTGTGCCGTCCCATTAATGATCACGCTTCCACCACCATAAGTCATCTGGGCGTGATTCACGGTATTCAGAAAAATTCCGTCATCCGCATAGACGCGTCGCGTGCCGCTGGCCACGTCCAGATCAGTGCGGAACACCAAGCCTCCCCAATCACCTGCCTGGGCCGGTGGCGGCGACTGATCCGGATTATTATCCTGTCCAACCTGGTCGTCATGCAACGACGTAAAGAAAACGCTTCCGACAATCGGCTGGCCGGCAGAGTCAAGAATAACATTTCCGGCATCGTCCAGAAGACGCGGTATTCCCAACACCTGCAGAGCACTGCCACTGCGATCAATACCCTGTGCCGAACTGCCGACGCCGATGCGCGCATTGCGCAGTTTAAAGATGGCATTAGCATCGATCATCACGGTGACGCCCTTGGGCACTTCCAAGGTCGCGCC
>JAJSAJ010000006.1 GCA_024274855.1 Planctomycetota bacterium
AAAAAAACGACCTGCAATGCCAAACAATGAGTCCTGACCCCTTTTATTCATCAAATCACTGGCCCCCGCGTTCTGTTGGACCATTCAAGAGACTGACGGTCCGGAAGCCCAGGATGTCTGCTCGCCGGAGAGTGTCTTATAGTTTTTTATAGTTCTCGCGATGTGGCATCAACCTCCGCTCTCACGAGCAGATGCCACCTCGTTTTGTGAGATGGCGATTTAGGACTGGGATACCGAGGTCCTTGTTCGATTTATCGATGCAGTGGTACTATGGCAACAAAGGAAGGATAAACAGAACTCAGTTGCAAAGCGACGAACCTATCGAAAGACAGAGCGTTACCAAATAATTCTGCAGCATCGAGCGCAGGAGGATGACATGAACCAAATAGACTCCGAATCGTCGGAACGAGTGCTTCATTGGTATCAGTGTCGTCCCGTTGTTACTGCCATCATGGGCCTCATCTTCGTGGGAATCGTCTGTATTGCTGCTGCTAGGGCATGGTATCAGCACCGCGTGGTTGATCACGTCGAATCCCACGGGGCATTTGTTATGCTGAAGGTAGGCTACGCTTATGTTGGCGTGGACAGCCGCGACGACCTGTCCACGTTTCTCAAGGAGACAAAGGGCGATTTGCGTTACCTGGCACGGAGGGGCAGTTTATCGCTCGTAATTTCTGGCAGTGTCTCCACCACTGATTTGCGGCAGCTCTCCAACGTCGGAGGGTTTTCTAGCATCCATCTCCGCAACTGCAAAGCTAGTGAGGAAGGGGTGGAACAGCTCCGGCAATCGCTGCCGTACTGCAACGTTTATTGGGAGGCGGCTGCCGATGGTTATTAGTGACATCGTGATTCGGGTGATTATTTCGGGAGCTTTTTGCGTCGTCGATTTATGATACAACCTGGACCTCGGAACAGCAGCTTGCGTGTCCTGAGTTCTCGTCTCGTCTTGCATCGATTCACTTGAGTGGAACGATGCCACTGTGGACACCAAACAGTAAACGATTGTCAACGAATGTGGCATCAAAGAGGCAAGACGAATCACGTTATCGCACGCGGTTTCCGGAACGTCCGATTCGGACACGTATCCATGCGATCGACCAGACGTTCCACACGACGACTTCCGTTGTGATCGCCAGTGATGACCCGAAGGCAATTTCGTGGTCCAGCCGGGTTCGGAGCAGAGGCGAAAAAATGATGGGGCGGAAAACTGAATCGAAAAGGAGGCCGTAACCGAGCCTAACGCACTCCAGCTATTTGACGGGCGTGATCTTTACTGCTTGATCGGTCTGAATGGTTCCAGTTGTCAGCACCAATGTTCCATTGTTGACGACCGCTCGTTCCGTTCTGGTCGGTTTGCCTTTCCACGTATTCCACCACTGGATTTTGTATTTGCCGGCCGCGAAGCCTTCAAGCGTCAGTCGAGCCGGGGGAACGCCGGTAATTGCTTGGCCGCCTTCCTGCGAGGCGTGTTTGTGGTTCAGCCAAGTGCTCTCTCGATTCTGTAGCCAGACAAGCGTCATTTCGGGGGAACGGATGGCTGCAATCAATAGATTGGGATGATCGACAACACGGCAACCGGTGAAGACGTACCGGCTGATGTGCATCCAATCTTTACCCGAGTTTTCGACCCGGATTCGGTGCTTGCCCGCCGGGACGTCGACCGTCACATCTTCATCGTAGACCGATTCCCAAAGGTTCCATCGAGGTTGGTGCTTCCACTGCTTGCCAAGCTTCTCGCCGCATGGGAACTCGCGGTCCAGCTTCAACTGGTCGTCGCCCCAGATTTTCAAGTGACCGGAATTGGAGACACGCCCGACCCGGACAATGAATTTCCCGGGACGAGGGTACTCGACCAGGAACGTGGGCGGGTTCCGCAAGTCGCGGTGCCCCTGGCCATGAAGGAGCTCGTGGATCGCGTCTGGGGAATTGACGGTGCCGTCCCGGGCGACGTGAAACGTATTGGCTCCGGGCTTGCCCCACTGGCTGACCGGCGTGATAACGATGTCCTGCGTGATTGGCTTTTCGGGAGGCGTCACGTATTGCGATGGAGCGACGTTCAGCTGTTCCCATCGTGTCGTTCCGAACGGAATATCCTTGGTGAAATTGGCAATCGCAGTGAAGTGGAAGTAAAGATCGAGCGGTTCGATATAGTTCTCGTGCCACCAGGGCATCGGTATGCCGCAACAACCACTGCAAACAGCGGCCCAGAAAGCGTTGTGCAAACCCCAGCCTTGCGGGTCTTTGTCAGCCGTGGACGCGTGGCTGCGGATACCGAATTCGCCGAAGATATGCGGTTTGTCGAACCGGTTCCACTGGTGTAAGCAGTACCCGCGTACCTGGCGGGCCACGTTGCTGTCGTTGTTTGTGTAGCAATGGGTTTGCACAATGTCCATTTGCGGAATCTGCCAGCAGGCCTCCGGGCCGGTCTTACTCCACCAGCTCGTCGTGATCAGGTGCCGATAGGGGTCGAGCTCGGCCAGGTAAGCAGCCATTTCGCGATGCCATGCGATCTTGGTTTCTTCCGGTGTGTCGGCCCAGCCTTCCATCTCGTTGCC
>JAJSAJ010000827.1 GCA_024274855.1 Planctomycetota bacterium
GAGCGTCGGCATCACCGGCGAGTGTGGACACTCGGAGCGGCGGTCCGAAAGTAACCGTCAACCGGTTAGGATTCGCCGCCCAGTAACTGTCGTACTCTTCTGCGTACAGACCCCCATGGGCTTGGCCCCTGGGTGAATCAGTCTCGCAGCTAATAACTGTCGTACTCTTCCGCGTACAGACCCCCATGGGCTTGCCCCATGGGTGAATCAGTCTCGCAGCTGAGGAGGATCGCCGCATGAACGCCCCCGGTTCGGGATGCGCGCTCGGCTGCCCAGTAGCTTGAGAGACATTGGTTCCCACGGAACAAGGCCGTGGGCGACCCCGGATCGACGCATCGTCCCCCAGTAAACGCGACAACAATTGATTCGCGGTCCTTAACAGATGACCCATCTACGTGCGACGTTGCGTGACCGGATCCCTCCGCGCAAACACGCGCCGGCCGAACTGTGACGCGCCCACTCCCACCAGGATTTGTCTCAAACCTGAAGACGGAGGCGCTGTGTTTCCGGGAGGGCGAAGCGCGTCCGGGAGGGCGAAGCTCCTGCTGAGCCTCTTGTTTTGTTGGCCAGAACGGCTCGGCAGGAGCCTCGCCCTCCCGTTTTGAGACAAAGCCTAGGCTTCCTTCCGTTTAGTCGATCACTTGCCATTTGGCTAAAGCGTTGCTTGTGTGCAAGCCCTTGGGCTACGGTCCGTTGACAAAGACGGTCCGTTTTTCGAGAATCACGCGTAGCATACCGAAGTGCCATCCGAATAGCATCCCACCCTTTTTTGCGAGCACCAATTCATGTCCTGCAGGTTGCAATCTTTCTCACTCCCGCTCCGAACAATCGACATCCGCATTCTCCTGCCAACGCTGATGTGCAGCCTAATTGGCATCGCTGGTTCTGCACTGTTCGCTCAGGTACCCGTCGCGAGGTTTGACGTCACTCCTTCGAGGGCAGGGACGGCCGAACATCCGCAGGTCAAAGTCGCGTCGCAGTCATCGTTTGCCGACTTTTGGGCATCTAGTGGAAACCTGGGGGATTGGAATATCCGATTGGGTCGCGGCGAAAAAAACAAGAAGCCGCCGCTGCTGCAGAACAAGGGTGTCTTGATGGCCAGCCTGAACGAGTTGTTGCCTAAGGCGGCTCGCGGTGGGGTGGAGGTGGCCGGACGACTGACGACAGCAGGAGCAGTCGATAACAACACGGATCCGGCATGGATCGTTGGGTTCACTTCGGCGGGCAACGGCGGCGAGGCGAACGTGGACTCCGCGGCCGCCTGGTTTCCTTTCGCCGATGGTTGGATTGCAGGCCATGTGGCGGCCGATGGAAGGATTCTCGCCAGCAAAACACCGGTCGGCACAACCGTTCGCCGTATAACCTCTGGACATCGCGCGGGCGAGATACGGCTCACGATCCCTGGTTTCAATCCGAATAATGCTTTGCTGTTCGCGATTGCGGCAGAGAATGGCGACAATACGGTCGCTGTGGGGCCCACCGAGGACGGCACAGGCTGGTTTGTTCGTATTGCGGACGAGAGCCAGGACTTTCAACGCGAGGAAAACTCCGCCTGGAGCTTCGTGCTGGTGCCGCTCGATCTGGAAGGCTTGATTGGCGGTCACGTCACCCGAGAGGGAAGCGTTGCTCGCGGTTCCGGTGAGTTTGTTGCCAAACACGTTGCTGGCGGAAGATACGAGCTTTTTATTCCCGGTTACCGTGGTGATGATGGTGTTCTTTTGGCAATCGTCGACCGTTCGACGCCTGACGCGGGAGTCGAAGACAATACGCTTGCCTGGGTATATGATCCGACAGCGTGCGATGGGCGAGGCGGTATCATCGTGGAAACCTACGACATGCCCAGTTTTGCCAATCAGGACACTTCCTTTGCATTCGTTTTCGTGCCCTACGAAAACCGCCTCTCTCCGAAACGCCGACGCACGCTCCGCGAGATTTCCGTGGCCGACTCCTGGCCGAAAGCCATGCTCGATTTGTCGCATGCTGCCTTGGATTACCCACTTCCGTATCAAAGTGAGGTGTTTGTGGGCGAAACGAAACACTCGGTTTCGTTGCCGTTGCCTCGCGATTGGCACCGGCTTTGGCTACTGGCAGAGCCGACCGGTCCGAAACCGTCTGTGGCATTTTGTGCCGGCGGTCGGTTGGTGAGTGCCGACGGTAGCACTCAATTACTTGCCGAACTGTCACCCATGTACCAGAGTGCGGAGCGCGGCAAGCTGGTGGAGCCAGCGACTATCGGCGGTAAGTCGAATGTATTTTCGGCCTCTGGTGGCTGGGCGATCGCCGTCAATATTCCCAAAGATGCCGTGCGATTCGAAGCCACACTGGGCAGCGTGAAGGGGGCGTCCGACGCATCAACCGTTCGTTTTCGAGTTACCGATTGCCCAGCGCATCTAGGCTGGTGGCCCGATTTGGCATGGCCGGCACTTGAAGAGCACTTTCCCGATTTGTGCCGACGATTTGTTGAACGTTGTGGTGACATATCACGTGCGCAACCCGACTGGAAAACGCTGACTGTCAAAGTGCGTGCGGCGGTCGGCACCATGGCTGGGGAACTTGGGCCGGCGGCCGTACGCGCGCCTCATCCGGCCACCCGTGCATCAGCCGTTGAGTTGCTTGCCGATTTCCAACAACTGGTTGCCCTCAAGCAGGCAGAAACCCAAGCGGTGGAGCAGATGTGGAGGACCGACTCTCGACTTGCCGAGCTCTTGGATTTTCCCGAGTATGGCACGGCGGATCTTCGCGAGCGTTTGCGCCGCATTGCTGAGGATAAACTTGTACCGACAAAAGAGCTTGCCTTCCATGCGGCCCTACGAGAAAAGTGCCAGACGCTGTTGGATCACGCGGTGGTGGCGGCAGTCGATGGCAAACCGGAAGCATTCTCGCGGATACCGGAAACGACGCGACTATTGGAGCAATTGTCTGGGTGGATCGACATGCGGCTCGGATGGCCCACTTACGGTGGCGATCCACACCGGAGTTTCGTTTCGCGTGAAAAGCTCGATGTGGCGAATATCAAGATCCTGTGGCATCATCGTCCGGATGCCGCGCCCTCGCCCGCGTGGTCACCTCCGGCCGAAGTGAACTACGACGTCGAGCATCGGCTCAGTGCGGCTGTGACGTACGATCGCGCGTACCACACGGTGATTGTCCAAGGATGTCTCGTCTACGGTTCTTCGGCGTCCGATGCAATCGTCTGCCTCGATGCGGCTTCGGGTCGCCCACGCTGGCGGTTCTCCACCGAAGGTCCCGTCCGTCTGGCGCCGACGATTGCCTATGGACGCGTCTATGCGGGCTGCGACGACGGAGTGCTGTACTGTCTCGATCTGAAGTCGGGCAAGCAGCAGTGGAAGTTGCGCGTGGTGGAACAAGATCGCCGCCTGGTCGGCAACGGAAGAATTATCTCCGAAACGCCGATTCGAGCCGGCATCTCGGTCGCCGATGGCAAGGTCTATTTCGCGGCCGGTTTGTTCCCGCAGATGGGCGTGTTCTTGTGTGCTGTCGATGCACAGACAGGAAAACTCCTGAAAAAGAAACCGATCAGCTATTCACCACAGGGATACATGTTGCTTAGTGACAAACAGCTGTATGTTCCCACCGGCCGAACGCCATTCGTTGTTTTCCGACGCGATTCGATCACACCGGTTTCACTGTTGGGCAAGTCCGATTCATGGGGCAGTGATCTGCCGGGCGGCTGCTGTGCGTTGATCGTTCGCGAGGGGATTATCACTGGCCCCGGTGAAGGTGGCGCATTTCACGCATTCGATCGGCAGACGCGCGAGTCGATCGTGAAGACGCAAGGGCGTCGCATTATTGTCGATGGTATGAAGGTTTATGTGTTGCGGTCGCGGTCGATCGAGGCCGTCGAGCGGCGCAAGTATCTTGGGGAAGGAGACGTCCACTACAAGCGTCAGTGGCAGACACCATGCCGTTCTGGCTACTGCATGCTCAAGACGGCCGGCCACCTTGTTGTTGGTGGTGAACAACAGCTCTATTTCTTCGACGTCACAACCGGAAAGCTGGTGCACCGACTGGCTCTTCCTGGTGGAAGAATTGAAGGACTGGCCGCGGCCGAAGGCCGGCTTTTTTCGAGCACGGCTGATGGCTCCATCTACTGCCTTGGGGCCGCGAAAAGCGGCACGATGCCCGTTACCGAACGGGCTGGCCGCACCGATGCCGGGATACAAGTTGCCGAACCCGCAAGAAAAGTCGCGTCTGCAGCGAGAGACGCTGACATGGCCAAACGGCTTGTCGATTTGTCGGGATTCTCGCAG
This sequence comes from Planctomycetota bacterium, assembly GCA_024274855.1. Classification (GTDB taxonomy): domain Bacteria; phylum Planctomycetota; class Planctomycetia; order Pirellulales; family Pirellulaceae; genus JAJSAJ01. The sequence goes on from JAJSAJ010000827.1 coordinate 4,272, forward strand.
GGTCGAGTGCTGGTCGTTGGCAACTGGCAGTCGACCAGCCTGGCCGCTGCGTTGGCACGCGACTCGGATTTGCGCGTGACGCTGGCAATTGACGACCCCGTTGCGGCCAGGCGAGCGCGGCGAGAGCTTTCCGAGCTGGGAATGCTGGGTACGCAAGTGGCCGTGCACTCGTGGAATCCGCCCGCGATTCCCTATCGCCCGTATACGTTCAACCTGGTGATTCTGACAGGCACACCACGAATCGATTTCCAAAATGCGGTCCGCGTGGTCCGACCGTGTGGTGGACTCCTTCTTGCCGAACAGACACCGCCGGGATCCGATGTCGATCAACCGGCGGGGAGACGAATCGAGTCACCGATCGAACCATTTCGTTTTGGATTTCGCCGGGGTGTCGTGCTCGGGGCGGGTACGTGGGCGGAAACCTACGCGGACGCGTCGGGTACCGTCTGCACACAGGATACTATGCCGTTTGGGAAGTTTCGTGTGCTTTGGTTCGGCCGTCCGGGGCCGCGGCACATGTTCGATCGGCACTGGAAAGCCTCGCCGCCATTGTATCGCGACGGAATGCTGTTTATACCAGGTCGCGATTGGCTGGCCGGGATCGATGCCTACAACGGCACGATTCGTTGGGAAAAAACGATGCCTGGTGCCGGTCGTGTGGCCGTGTTGCGAGATTGTGGCACCATGGGCATTGATCGTGACAACCGGTTGTATGTCGCGGCCGGAAGTGACTGCATCGTGTTGGACGGTCCTTCGGGCAAAGAGCTTGCTCGACTGCCGGTAACCAAGTACACGCCCGACGACAAACACTGGGGCTTCGTGTCACTGGCCGCCGACAAGCTTATCGGCAGCGGAACGTTGTCCGGTGCTGAAATGAGTATCAAGCGGCGTGAAGACTACCCTGCCATCTGGCGTAACAATCAGCCTGTGGTTACCAGTCGTAGCGTTTTCGCCATCGACCGTATTTCACACCGGCCCGCCTGGCACTACGTACCGGAATCGGGCGTGATCGCCAATCCGACACTCATCGTGGCGGGCGACCGCGTCTGCTTTGTCGAAAGTATGAATTCAGCGACCAGGAAACATCCGAGCGGCCGAATTACGTTGCCGGAACTTTGGGCAACAGGCAAGCCACGGATCGTGGCACTCGATGTTTCCGATGGTCACGTTCTTTGGCGAACGCCTTTGGATCTGGCGCCGACGCTGGTCAATGCCGTGTACATGCAGAGTTCACAAGGTGTCGTTGTGTTGACTGGTACCCGGTTGGCGACGGTCGGTGGTCGAAAGCTGATTCAATATCGCCTGATTGGTCTCGACGCGAAGGATGGTCACGTTCTTTGGCAGAACGATAATACGCCAAGCTATGCGGACCACATCGACGGTGGTCATGGCGAGCAGACTCAACATCCCGTGATTGTGGGCGATGTAATCTACGGACCTGGCTTTGCGCACATGCTGCACACGGGCGAGGCATATACCGGTTGGTTGTGGAAGAAGAGTCCTCAGTGTGCGCCGATGGCCGCTTCGGCGAAGATCGCTTTCAGCCGGCAGAACGGACATCCGATAGCCGAGCAGTTTTCCACGGGCAAACGTCAGTCGCTCACCTCCGTCAGTCGTCCCGCCTGCTACTTGAATATGCTTCCGGTTGGCGGCATCGTTCTGATTCCCGAGGGCAGTTCGGGTTGCACGTGCGGGTACAGTATTCAGGCCAGCATGGCTTTCTATCCTGAAACTATCGACGTCGATTCACGATAAGATCGGTGTGGAGTCGGTTCGTGTCTCGCCAGTGGATGATCGACGTAGCGGAAGATGACCCGATCAAACAGACTGTGCTTCGCCAGCACTTGTGCGGCGTCGTTGATACCGCCCTGTTGCCGCCAGTCCCGACTGTCTCCGTTGCTCGGTGGAAGCGATGAATTGATCGCCATCATTGTCAAGTCGATTGCTGCCGCAAAATCGGGCAAACAGAAATCATGAGCCGCCGTTGGATGATTTCCATGTCACGCGTCGTTTCCAGCGCGCTTCACTTCCTGAACACACATGACGGTACACTTTGACTTCCGCATTCTCTATTCGCCACCCCACACCCCGTTCCGGAACGAAGCCGCCTGCTTTAGCTGGCGGAGCAGTCCCGCAGTAAACCTAGCCGGACGCGCCGGAAGCATTCAGACGTTTGGGGACAGGCCGTCCCTACGCCAACGGCGGCGAGTCCACATAGCCCAGGCCTCGAGTCCGGAGACGGCACGTTATACGTCACTCTACCTGCGACTGCAGGCCCGCAACGGGCCAATGCGAGCAACCGACCCGATCAGTGGATGGGGAAGCTGACACGAGACCCAAAGGTCAAGCGCGACGAGGATTCATCGCTCCGGTCACGCACGGGAAAGCGTGCCACGGATCAGGGCCTGCTTTCGATCACCCTGGATGACTATCTGAAACTGCTGAAATGGACGGCCCGCTTGTTGCGCACGGGCCGGCGGCAAACGATCCCCAAGAACCTGGAAGCGATACTCGATCGGTTGGATTTGGACCAGGACGAGTGGTTTGATACGATTGATGAATACGAAACGTCGTTCTGCCACGCAGTCGGTCCACCGGCAAGCCTGGAGGAAGTGGCTAAGCGGATGGGTGTCTCCCATCTGAAAGGCGTATCCGCCGCCAGACGCATTTTTCGGTAGGCCGGTAAGAAACTGCGTTTCGCGCTTTTCACGAAACACGACACGCCGATTGCGTTCGTCCTGAAAGTGCGCTCATCGCCTCTCGCTCGCTTCTGAGCAACCGATAGGCCACCTGCACCCACGTCAAAACACGCGTCGTCGCCCGCCCCACTCTTCGGCTTGCCATTCCCGCTGTCAGACCGCCGATTCAATCTCTGCAACGTCTCGGGCAAACGCCCTACGGCATCAATGCCGGCCTCAGAAACCAGAGTGTCTGAATTCTTGTCTCTGATTCTTGTCCACACTCGCTACATACCGAGAGGACGGGCCGCATATCAGCTTGCACCGGCCAACTCAAATGCGTTCTTCGTCATGATCAATTTCCCAGTAGGCCAGAAAGTGCCTTTTCAATCAGATCCATTCTGGCCAGCTGCTCACGCCACCGCGCCGGAATACCTGACTCGCCCCAGTAGGCACCGGCCAGTTGACCACACACCGCACCGGTCGTGTCTGCATCGTCCCCGAGATTAACCGCACGCAACACGGCCTGCTCGAAGTCATCGGCATCATGAAACGCCCAGAGCGCCGCCTCCAAGCTCTTAACAACGTAGCCAGACCCTTGGATCTCTGGCGGATGTAATTCGCGAAAGCTGCC
>JAJSAJ010000828.1 GCA_024274855.1 Planctomycetota bacterium
GGCATGTTCATCCATTGGGGACCAATCAGTTTGAAAGGAACCGAAATCGGATGGTCGCGAGGACGCGAAGTCCCGGTCAACGAATACGACCACCTATATCTGAAGTTCAATCCGACGAAGTTCGACGCGGATGATTGGGTTTCGATTGCCACAGCGGCCGGCATGCGATACCTGGTGATCACTTCGAAGCACCATGATGGATTCTGCATTTGGGACTCTGAATTCACCGACTATGACATCATGGCGACGGCATCTATGCCACGCGTGGCGGCCCATTCAAGCCGAGTCGTTGGGGGGCCTCGACCTGCAAGGATAACTCGATCACGCTGTTTATCATGAACTGGCCCTCCGAGGGCCCACTGTTGCTGCCGCAGATCGATCAGAAGATCGTGTCGGCCACGCCATTGTCCGGAAAAGCGGCCGTTGTGCAGCAAACTGACAGAGGAATTGAAGTCCAAGTGGACCCGCCGGACCGCAACGACATTGCCACCGTCATTCGGCTGACCGTCAGCGGAAAGGCCTTCGATATTCCCCCGGCACAAGTCGTCAGCACCGATGGTTCGGTATCGACAAACAAACGGGCCACAAAATGAGCCCTGGTCCTCTGGTTGCAAACAGATAACCGAACGATGGCCTTTCAGGCCGTCGGTCGAAGATGCCACAGCCGGCAAAGTTCGCCTGTCAGATTGCATACCCTGCAAATGTCCTGAATTTGCCGCGGCATGCCATGCACAAAGAGCAAATCAACTCCGCCAGCCGCTGCCCGGCCAGGGACCGGGAATCTCGGTAGGAATCAACTCGGTTGCTCGGACCGTTCGAAAGACGCGAAACCCGCGTGCCAGGTAGTTTTTCAATCCTAGCGGACTATCCAGGCTACAGGTGTGCAGCCAGACTCGCGAGGCGCCGAGTGCCCACGCCTGTTGAACCGATCGCGTCAGCAGGTCGCCTCCATATCCATGTCCGACAAACTGCGGGATCAGACCAAACGACCGAATCTCAACGTGGTCGTCCGCTTGCTGTTCCATTTCGCAGAACCCGGCAGGCGTCTCATTCACGTATCCGATCCACGTATGCAGCTGCTCACGATCCAGGTAGGCAAGCCATCGCTCGTACGTCCAGGATAGTCGGTCGATCCAATACCAGGCCCCACCAACCGCAGTGTAAAGAAACCGATTCAGTTCGGGACACGCATTCTCCGCCTCGCGAAACACGAGATCCGTACATAGCGAGGCGCACAAATCATCGGCGGCAAGCATCTCCAAATGAGTTGTGACAACGTCAACCGATTTCGTGAACGGGGATGTCGTGTCAACCATGAATTCAGTATCCTTTCCTACTAAGCTCAATGTTCGTTAGTGCCTGTATAGGGAAAAGTTTGGTGCATTAGAGTCAAGTTTAGCGCCCAACGGGAACGGGCCAACGCGAATCGAGCGGTAGTTCGATGCTGGTTGGCGGCCATAGGATACGTACACGCTGCTTAGGTTGCAGCATAACACGCACAACCGTCTTTCGAGGACCCGTGTTCGTGAAAGTCAAAGTCTATTACGCCGATACGGATGCCGGAGGCGTCGTCTACTACGGAAACTACCTTCGCTGGCTGGAAATGGGCCGATTCGAGTTATTGGAAAATCACGGCATGTCGGTCGAGCAACTGGATCAAGCGGGAATCCTGTTCGCAGTTGCCCACTTGGAGATCGACTATCACGTCTCGGCCCGCCTGGGAGATACGGTCGAACTTCAGTGCGAAGTGCAGCGAGTACGACGTGTGCGATTCACCGTCAATCAACGCGTGCTCCGCACATCGGACAACGAGCTACTGGTTTCAGCCAAGGTCATGCTCGCTTGCGTCAACCGGCAGGGCAAGCTGATCGCATTGCCCGATGACGTCGCCGACACGCTACGAAACGCCATCCCGTAATGGCGGCCAACCGGTCTGCACCGGAATGAAAACGAGAACAGCAACGTCGAGAAGGAAGGTCCCGTTGCTTTGGCTTTCCTTTCCGCGTTTGCACCCGTTCACGCTTTCACTCTCCGATTCCGAGCACCTGTCCATTGGTCAACGTCAGGATCACGCTGCCGTTTCGGTCAACGGCCATTCCCCAGGGAACAGGGGTTGCCGGGAGCCCACGCGACCAGATCAGCTGACCGGTCGCGATGTCCAACGCGACAACTTGCTTCGACTCGGCAACGATCACGGCATTTCGAGTCACGGCCAATGCGAGACCGGCGGACCGCTTGACAGCCCAAATCGGTTTTTCCTTGACCTTGAACGTTCCCCACGCCTGTGTGATGTGTCGTGGCACCTTCTCGTCCGTCACACATCGGTTTAGCTCGTCTCGGTCGAGCGTAGGATAAGCGACAACAAATTGGCCGTCTAACCAGACGATGTCTCGGTCACCGGAAGACGTGTGCAGGATCCTCTTCGTCACGTCCGTCGCAAATCGTCGGCGGTAATCGAACTTCTCCGCCGGTGTACATCTTCCAGCGTCGCTCGCCAGTGGCCGTATCCAGAGCACGAACAGCCCCATCGTCACCAGCGATAAACACCAAGTCACCCGCGGCAACCGGAGCGGTCGGCCGGACCAAACCCGGGCCGACCAACTTGGTCGACCAGAGAACGTGCGTTTCGCGCGCGACCACCGCTTGCGGGGCTGCTTGTGCCAACGGCCAGCCGATCAAACTGAGTCCAACCGACACCAACAACCATCTCACCGCTCGTCGTTCGGCATTCATCGATACACCTCTTTGCATGGTGGGTATTGAAATAGCTGATTCCAAGAGAGGATTGGAACTTCGAGCCACAACTAAGGGGCGTCTGGTGCAGCCCCCGTTTTACCACAATCCCGAAAGAAAAACCCGACAGGAGGAAGATTCCTCCCGCCACTCAAGAAAGCTGGTATTTCCGGGCCATTGTGTGTATAAAGAAGGCTAATGTCGTTTATCTATCCCCTGCCTCGCATTCGTTCGCCGAGACACTGAGCCTTCCTTTGTACTCACCCCTGACACGCGCCACACCGATTCTGAAACACGGCAGACGACTCTGAGCTTGCCGTTCTTGTTCATTGTGCAAAGAGGATTTTGCCACCATGAAGACAACGATGAGATTCGTCGGGAAAGCCGCAGCGCACGCCCTCTTGGGGGCTCTGGTCGCCACATCCATAACCACCATGGTCGTTATCGAGCAGGCCAGCGCGTATCAGCCCGGCAAACTGCTCTCGAAAATGCTCGACGGCCCGCTCGCCGAGGTTCAGGACATCCTATTCACAGCCCGGGTTGCGGGACGGGATCACTGGTATGTCAATTTCGGATACTACAGCTGCGACTATGGCGATGGACCGAAACGAGCGTTTGGCATGTACCCGGACGGCGTGTCGCTGCGAGGTTATGGCGAAGGCTGCCGCCTGTGCCGAATGAATCTGCGCTCGGGAAAACTGACCCTGTTGATCGACGATCCGAAAGGTGGCGTACGCGACCCTCAACTGCACTATTCGGGAAAGAAAGCGCTCTTCTCCTACCGGAAAGGGGAATCAGCCACGTTCCATCTCTACGAAATCAATATCGACGGGTCGAACTTGAAGCAACTGACCTTCGGACCGGACGATGATATCGAACCGACCTACCTGCCGGACGGCGGGATCATGTTCTGCTCGAGTCGTTCGCATCGGTTTGTGAACTGCTGGTTCAGCCGAGTGGCAAACCTTTATCGCTGCGAGTCGGACGGAAGTCAGATTCGCATGATCTCCAGCAATAATGATCACGACAACACGCCGTGGGTCCTGCCGGACGGTCGAGTTCTGTACATGCGATGGGAATATGTGGACCGGAGTCAAGTCCATTTCCACCACCTGTGGGTATGCAACCCGGACGGTACATCCCAAATGATCTGGTACGGCAACGAATTCGGAGGCATCGCGATGTTGGATGCCAAACCGATTCCTGGAACGGACAAGGTCGTAGCCTCGTTTTCGCCCGGGCATGGTAGGCCCGAGCATATGGGGTACGTGACGATCGTTGACCCAAACGGAGGTCCCGACATCCGAAATGTCACGCGCCGCGTCAGCAAGAAGAACATAATGTACCGTGACCCGTACCCGGTGGACGAGCACTGTTTTCTGGTGGCGAATTCGCAAGGTATCCTGGTGATGGACGAACATGGCGAAACGGAGTTGATCTATCAATTGCCGCCAAAGGATCGACACATGCAATGCCACGCTCCGCGCCCGATTCGATCGCGGCCTCGAGAACCGATCGTACGGCAAAAAGTCGACCTGTCACGCGAGACGGGTCAACTGGTACTAGCCAACATCTATCAAGGCCGCAATATGGAAGGCGTCAAGCGTGGCGAGATCAAGAAGATGCTGGTCCTTCAACAACTTCCCGAACCAGTCCACTTCTCGGGCGGCATGCTTCCAATCTCAATCGGTGGCACGTTCACCATGGCGGAGATCCTGGGAACCGTACCGGTCGAACCGGACGGATCTGCTTACTTCGAAGTGCCGGCACTGCGCTCGTTGTTCCTGGTCGCTCTGGACGAAGACGATCTTTCGGTTAAGCGGATGCAAAGCTTTGTAACGGTGCAGCCTGGCGAAAAGCTCAGCTGTGTCGGATGCCATGAACAACGCTCGCAAACGGCACCGGCCAATCACAGTCTCCTGGCGTTGAAACGCCGCCCCCGTAAGATAACACCGATCGATGACATCCCCGATGTATTCGATTTTCCACGTGACATCCAACCCATCCTCGATCGCCACTGTGTCGAATGCCACAACCCGGACCGGCGCGACGGAGGAGTCGATCTGTGCGGTGATCACTCTCCGATGTACAGCAACAGCTATCAGACGATCACTGCGAGACACCTTGTTTCGGACGGTCGCAATCAGCCGTACGGCAATCGCGAGCCACGGACCATTGGTAGTTCAGCTAGTCGACTGATGAGACTGATCGACGGCAGCCATCACGACGTGCAAGTCAGCGCGACGGAAAAGAAGTTCATCCGCCTGTGGATCGACTCGAGTGCAACGTATCCGGGAACCTACGCGGCGCTCGGGTCCGGCATGTATCCACCCAATTTGCCGTGGCAGATGCTCGTCGACCGATGTGCAACATGCCATGGTAACAAGCCAAACAAAGGACATCGCGGGCGAACGCTGCCACCGCAGGTTCTTCAGTCATGCTGTAATTTAACGCGACCTGAAAAATCCTTGATCCTGCAGGCACCGTTGGCCAAGTCAGCCGGCGGATTGCAGTTATGTCACAACGTGTCGTTCAAATCGAAATCCGATCCTGGATATCAGGCCACGCTGAAGGCGATCCGAGTGGCCGCGGCCGAGTTGCAAGCCGAAAAACGGTTCGATATGCCGGGCTTCCGTCCGAAGAAGTTCTATATCCGTGAAATGCAACGGTTCGGGATCCTGCCTAAGACGCTCGGCCCAAACGATCCCGTCGATCCCTACCTGACTGATCGCGCCTACTGGAAATCGTTCTGGCACAAGCCGGTCGCACCCCAGCCTCGGACGGCCAGCCACGAGCGTCTTCGCCAGGCTCGGTAGGCTGCCTGGTGGCCACGAATGGAAAACATTGTCTCGGTAGAGTCGAGTTGATTGTGAATGCGTGGAGGCGAAGGCCCAATCGCGTTAGGACCGGCGGATCATCCTTAGCGGCGAGACTGATTCACCCATGGGACGAGCCCATGGGGGTCCGTACGCGGAACAGTGCGACAGTTATTGATTGGCGAATCCGTAACGTCTTGCTGCGTGGAATGTGTCCGTTGCGAACAATCTTGTCCGACAACGCTCACCATCCAGCCTTGCTGCCTCCACGGTTGCGGAGAAAACTCGCGCCCGCGACCAATCACGGGACCAAGCGGTCCGGGCATTCAAAGGCGATGACGATAATCTGGTCGTCCTTCGCGAAGTTGGGCAGTTTACCAGGGTGCGGGTTGATTTGAATTCCCTCCTGGTTGATCACGCCGATCAGAATAGCCGGGTTGTCGGCCGCACGATGCTGAAACATCGCCGCGCCCAATGCGGCAAATGGCTTGCCGACAAACGACTCGGGAACAGGCAGCAAGTAGATCTCATTCGTATCGCTCGAGACATTCAGCAGGTTGTGGTAAACAACGCTTAGCCCATGAGCCAAAGACGACTGAGCCAGCAGCATCATGGTAAAGTCGGAGGCTCCGACGATTTCATCGGCACCCGCTCGTTTCAGGTGAGCGCTGCTTGCAGGATCGATCCCTTCGACACAGATGTGTACCGGGTCCGAGTCAATACAAGCAGCACGAACAGCCATGGAAATCAAGATACTTTTGGCATCGGCCAGGTGCCCTTCAGCCGGGTCTGCCAGAATCAGAACCGAATAGGCATTCTGAACGCACGCGCGTTTGAGGACGATTTCGTTGGCCGGGTCGCCCTTGACCAGAAAGACGTCCTCGAATGCCGGATCGTCTTCCTGCTCGGGCAATTCGGCCGCATCCGCCTGCTCGCTGACAACCACAATGGACCGTTTGTTCTTGATGATCTCCTCATGCAGCTCGCGAATGATTGGAATGGCCTTGCTGTTCCAGTTGCAGATAACGATATGGTCACTCAGATTGTATTTGGGCATTCTTCTACGGCTCCCTATGCGGCTTTCGACAAGAAACGATGCGATCATGCCGGTGAAGACGGCGACGATCCCAACGCTGATCGCCAGGACAATCGTCACAATGATCTGCCCCGCCGGCGTCTCGGGCTGCGCGCTGTCCAGTCCACTAAAGAGGTAAACGGCGATATTCCAAAAGACCTTATGCAGCGAGTCAAACCCAGGATTCGAAGGTCCTTCTGTATAGAAAAGGGCGAGCGTCGCTGTGAGCCACAGCATCGACAGGATAGCCAACATCCGGCCGAACGAGTGACGCCAGATCCAGCGGTGGAAAAAAGAATACAGACTATTCACCAGTTTGTTGTTCACGCTCAGTCCGCTGGCGCCGCTCGGGCATTTCGGGTGCACATAATATCGTAAGCCGTTGTGATATAACGCCTCCCAAGTACGTAACATCTTAGCCGTTCACGGCGAGAGTGCGTGGAGGGGCATTTGTCATTTGGCAGTTGGCAGAGTATGACCCTGCTGCGCTGCCTCTCTCGATGATAAATGAGCAATGTCAAATGGCTAATGACAAATCGGACGCGTGGGAAATCGGGGAAAACTCCGGTGCTAACGCGATCGTAGACGAAAACCCGGTGAACGACTACGTAACATCTTAGCCGAGCGGACAGCGTTCCATCAACCGGCACTTTGCCAAGTCCGTACCATGCCGCACAGCGCTTCGATACTGGCCGTCAGATAATTTTGGCTGGCATCCAGGACATCTGCTCGCCCAATCCGAGATAATTCACGATCTTGCTTCCGACGCACCGCCAAGCCTACATTGTAACCGTTCACGGAATGTAGGCCGCCGGTTCGCTTTCAAGGGGTCAGACCCATTTTCGGCGACAAGATGCGTTCGCGTAAAGAAACGCTTTCTCCGCCGAAAATTGCGTCAGACCCCAGCGGCGTGAACGGCTACCCTACATTTGCCCCGAGTCAAACGACATTTTGAAACTCCATCTTGCGGGAACAGCCGAAGGTGCTTTCCCTTTATTTCTCGCGGGGGTAAACTAAATCGATAGGCGGCTGGCATCAGGGGTAGCCGGCCAGCCAGGGAGACGGGAAATGACTGGATATTGTTTTTCTGTTTGTCTGTTGTTCGCAGTGGCAAACCCACCGGCAGAACATCAGCCGGTATCGGCACCGTCCGAATCGCAACCTCAAATCACTCGCCGTTTCCACGAAATCAGCGGCTAGCTCAGTCTTCTGTTGCGACGGGAAGCACAACTGACAGATGGCGATCAATGGGCAGCGACTGTAGTGCGGTTGACGGAGTTGTATGGTGAAATCATGCGTGATCCCCGCCTGCCGAACAGCGACACATTGGAAGGATATCGGGCGAAACTGCGAAGTCGGTTAGCGAGAATACGGAAGCAATTGGCAGCCGAGCTGAAGCGTGAGGCCAAAGGGCGGTCTACCGTCACTGAGAGCTCGGAAACACGACTGCGACTTTCGGTGCATCGCTTGGCGCAACTCGCGCCGCCACATACCGGCGACCGCTCGGGCGCGGAGAATTCGCGGGGGAATCGAACCGTCAACAGCCACCGCCGATCGCGTGGCAGTCGAGGCGGTGCAGCCCGTGCAGACTTCGGTCCGGCATTGGTCGAGTTGATTTATCGGACGATTTCGCCCGAATTCTGGGATGTTCGTGGAGGACCGGGCAGTATTGTCTACTACCAGCCCTGGCATGCGCTCGTCGTGCGCGCGACGCCCGAGATTCACGAGCGAATTGGCGGTATCGCGGAGGGGTTGCGCGACAAGAAATGAGAGTGCCAAGAGCAGACAAGCCCCATCCCCTCAGTTACATTGAATCGAAATAGATCCAACTTCATTGAGTACCAACAGGAGCACGACTATGCGCCGACTTATGATTCAGACGCCCCATGCTTGTTACCGAAGACTGTCTCGCCATTTAGCATCGTGTGCAACCGCCATTGTATTTATGATCACCGGATTGCTCGTCAATGGCAATGTCACTATCGCACAGTGTCAGGCTGCATCGAATGAGCGTCCCAACATCATCTTTATCATGGCCGATGATCTCGGGTATGGCGACTTGGGCTGCTACGGCCAGAAACTGATTCAAACTCCGAGTATCGACCGCATGGCGAGCGAGGGAATGTTGTTCCGTGATTTCTATGCGGGATCTACGGTCTGTGCCCCGTCGCGGAGCGTCCTGATGACCGGTCAACACATGGGACACACATTTGTTCGAGGTAATGGCGGCGGGACAATCCAGTCGCTCCGCAAGCGAGATGTCACCGTTGCTCAGGTCCTGAAAAAAGCCGGCTACCAAACCGCCTTGTGCGGAAAATGGGGACTTGGCGACGATCTGCCTGGCAACACCGGCCTACCAAATGACCACGGATTCGATCTTTTCTATGGCTATTTGAACCAGGTACACGCGCACAATTACTATCCCGAGTTCCTGTGGCGAAATAAGACCAAGGAACCGCTTCGAAATACCGTGGTTCGCGCAAAGAAGGGCTATGGACAGTTCGTGGGCGGCTACGCGACCAAACGAGTCGACTATAGCCACGATCTAGTTTTCCGTGAAGCGACCAAGTTCGTTCAAGACAACAGGAACCGTCCGTTCTTCCTTTACCTGTCACTCACCATCCCTCACGCAAACAATGAAGGCACCCGAGCGACCGGAGACGGCCAGGAAGTACCCGATTACAGTATCTATGCCGACAAGTCGTGGAGCAATCCCAACAAAGGGTATGCCGCCATGGTGACTCGCATGGACGGTGATGTCGGCCGCCTGCTGAAACAACTGCGCCAACTGGGAATCGATCGAAAAACGGTCGTCATGTTTACCAGCGACAATGGGCCCCAACATGAAGGCGGCCAAGATCCCGATCTATTCGACACCAACGGCCCGCTACGCGGCATGAAGCGAGATTTGTACGAGGGCGGTATTCGTGTCCCCATGATCGTCTGGTGGCCAGGTACCACGCCGGCCGGCACCAAGACCGACCATATCGGCTACTTTGGCGATCTGATGGCAACTGCCGCGCAGTTGGCCGGAACGTCTTGCCCACCAAATACCGATTCGATCAGCTTCCTGCCACTGATCACCGGCCATGCGAAACAACAACGGAAACACGACTATCTGTATTGGGAGTTCTACGAACAAGGTAGCAAGCAGGCCGTACGAGCGGGCAAATGGAAAGCCGTTCGCCGGCCAATGTTCACCGGTAAAATCGAACTGTACAACCTCGATACGGATCTCGGGGAAACGACGGACGTCGCGGCCGATCACCTGGAGATTGTGGCTAAGATGAAGCAGCAAATGAAGGAGGCCCATACGCCCAATCCCAATTGGAAAGTTCGCCCACGCCACGCACCTCGAAAGAAGACCAAGAAGGCGGCACACAACTAACCCCGCAGGCGATTGGGCGGCAGATGTCGGCTTGGCCGCAACTAATTCCGAGCTGCCGTTCGGTAACCAATTCCCCGCTCCCGCTGGCCGCAGAAAGTAACGCCCGAAAAAAGATTCGCATGATGAAAAACAAAGTGGCAATCGTGACGGGCGCAGGGCGTGGAATTGGCCGGGCCATCGCAAACCGGTTTTCCGCCGAGGGAGCGAGCGTCGTAGTGGCAGAGATCGATGCGGCAAGGGGGAACGAGGTCGTCGAAGAGATCCGTTCAAGCAAAGGCATTGCGCACCTGTTTCCGTGCGATGTGACACAAGAGCATCAAGTACAAGCCCTGGCAGCCTTCACGCTTGGGGAACTAGGACGCGTCGATATCCTCGTCAACAATGCGGTCAGCTCATTAGAAGCAATCCACGGTAACTCCTGGGAAACCCTGGACGTTGTGCTCAAGGGCGCATGGAACTGTATTCAGGCTGTGCTGCCTCCAATGATCGAGCAGACTTCGGGAAGTGTTGTCAATGTCTCCTCCGCCAACGCCCTGATGGGACTCGGCCCAGAACACGTCTACACGGCTGCCAAAGGCGCCATCGTCAGCGTTACCCGCTCCCTCGCCGTCGAGTATGGAAAATACAACATTCGCTTCAATGTCATCTGTCCTGGCACGACACGAACGGAGATTTGGGAGCCTATTGAACAGGCGAATCCGACTGTGTTCGAGGACCTCAGTAAGGTCTGCCCTCTCGGGCGAATTGCGAATGCCCAGGAGATTGCCGCCGCCACATTATTCCTGGCCTCCGACGAGGCTTCATTCGTTACCGGCTCCGTTCTGGCAGTCGACGGCGGCCTGACGGCGGGTAACCAGGCGTTCCGAAAGTCCTGATCGGAACCCACTCTTCCCCCACTTCCCACAGCCCGCCCACAAAACGCC
>JAJSAJ010000829.1 GCA_024274855.1 Planctomycetota bacterium
CGACCGCAAAGCCTGCACGACGGTAATGCCCACACCGGTCACAACACCCAGCACTGCAGCTACGACAATCACTACCCAGCTTCTCATTCGGGCGTTCCTCCCTTGGATGAACTGGGGGCCTTGCAGTTTGTCGCAAGACGATCCATCAAAACATCCAGCTTCGCGTTCTATTATTGGTACCGTGTTGTTTCTTGGAGTCGGTTCTCTTGAGCCCTTTACAGGGCAGCCGGGCCGCAACCAACTCCGAGCTGCCGCTCGGGGCCCCACGGGTCCGCCCCCGTTGGTCGCTGGAACTTTGTCAAAAACACAACGATCTTTGAAGTTCGTAAACCGGGGCCTTCAAAACAGACAAACTAGTGTCCTACGTTGAGTTTACGAAGCACCAGCATGATTTGTTCAGTTGTCATGGACGAGGGAAAACGGGCATCATCACCCCGTCCTGCGAGGGGCTGGCTGGCAAGTTTCAACTCCTGGTGCGGAACGAGTTGGTTCAAACGCAAGGCAACTTCGGCTTGCTGCGCTGAACGCCGAGTATTACCACATTGATACAAGGTCCACGCAAGTTGCGCATGCAAGATATTGCTGTTCGGATAGAGTTCAACTGCCTTCCGATAAGCTTCAGCGGCTTGGGCGATCACCGTCGGATCATGCCCAACGCCCCACATCTCCAACAGCCAGTCTCCACATTGCCGGTGCAATTGGCTGGAATGCGCATCGCGTCGCACAGCCTGCTCCATTGCCTCATAAAAGCAGTCTATTGCCGACCGTGATCGATTCGCCATCCATTGAGCATGACAAAAATCGGCCAGAAGCCGAGGAGGCTGTGCCCACCATCGATCCGCATTGGCAGCAGCCAGGCATGCGGTCTGAACCAGATCAGCACGTTCTGCGACGCTCGCGTCACGCAACCGCCGTTTTGCTTCGAGCACAGGTGCGTAACCGATCACATAGCATGCAATGGCAAGAACAACAGCGCCAAGACCGGCCAGTCGCACCCAAACGGCGGATCGGGGGCTGGAAGATCGAGGGGGCACGGTCTTATGCGGTTTGCATGCCAAGGCGGCCAAGATCCAGATCAACTGACCGACACCAGGGGAACTGAATCCACCGGCGGCAAGAAGATTCACCAGCAACGCCATCAACGCCGCAAGTAGGGTCCAGTGTTCCAGCCTCCCATACCGAACCCACGGATCGAGCAGCCAAACAGTCAAGACCGCAGGCGGCATGGCAATCCAAAATAGAGCCAGATCAGGAGGCATTTCGGTCGCCCAACCGGCCAGAAATCCAAGCAGCACCCCCACACAGGCTCCGACATAGAGGATCACCGCGTTGCCCCGCGCTGGCGGATTGTTGCTGTCCGAATCGCCGGCGCGTGAAGCGGGTGGCCGATGTCCTTCCGTCACCTGCCGGCTCGGCTCTCCCACACACGGCCGTATCAAGAGAAATCCGGTCAGCAAAAAAAACGCCAGCGCCGGCAGTCCAGCGGTGCCGGCAATTTCGAACAGTAGGTTATGAGGATCAGCAACCGTTTCACTCGCCTCGGGTAATTTGTATTGCGTGTAGTATTGCTGAAAGTTCCCTGGCCCGCATCCGAACCACGGGTGGTCCGCGATCAGAGCCGAAGTGGCTCGCCAATACTGGAAACGATACAGCAACGATTTCGGCGCCTCGGTCAACACTTGCCGATCCCAGGCGCCAAGGTACAAGCCGCCGGCCGCCGACGCGACCAACACTCCAAGCGCCAACAGGATCCAACGAGCGCGCACCCGTCCACGCAGACTCCAGATAACGCCAAATGAGCCCAATGAAACAATCACGGCCAGGTAAGCTGATCGACTTTTGGTCAACACCAGGCAGGCCAACAGCAAAACCGTGGCCAACAGTACGGCCGCCGATGTTCGACGAGTGGCCCAGATACGTGACAGGGGTGAAGCCGCCAGCCCAAGCAGCAGGACAAGCCACGGAGCCAAGAACCCGGCCAGCGAATTGCCCAAGGCAAAGGTGCCGATCGGTTCCGTGCTGGCCAGACGATCTTCGAACTGACGTCGCGTGGGTGATCCAACCGGCGCCTCGATTCCAGCCCGACGCAACGTCATTTCAGGATTCGCCGCGTACTCGGCTCGCAGTTTCGGCAAACTGTACCCGTACTGATAGAGCCCCAACACTGCCAGCCCAACACTGATGGACACCATCACTGCACAAAACGCGCGAACCATCGCCGGCCGGCCAACCAAATCACGTACAACAAAAAACGTGACGCCGTAGGCCAAACCAATCCACATGGCGTTGTAGGCAGGCCGAGCATGCCCATGGCGGGCCATAACCATCGCACTGATTGCATACCAGCCACAAAACAGACCGACGCCGATCCCGGCCCAGGAGATGCGAATCCCAACGTCCGACCCTCGCCCCCATCCCGACTGTAACAACCAGACCGCTAACAGAACCATCCAGCCCATGACCAGCACGACATGGCTGCCCGTTTCCGCCGCCAACTCGCTTGGGATCAACAGGGATGCGACAATCAACGCCATGGTTGCCATCAACAGAACGTTGCGAAGTTGCGCCGGACCGAGCCAACGGCGCGCCGGCGAATCGAGCTGTAAGGATCGCTTTGATTTTCGCGAATTAGTCACGATTGTTCCGACGCCCTGTCGACTCCAGAATGGCAATCAGGCCGAGAATACAGACAATCATCAAGCCAATCACGGCTGCACCGACCAAGTCCACGCGGTGCAATAACAGTGCCCCCAAACCGCACGTGGCTGTCGTCAAGTAGATCGTCAGAACCGCCTGCCCCTTGGTCAATCCTAACTCGACCAGGCGATGCGAAAAGTGGCTCTTGTCCGCCTGAAACGGGCTGCGCCCCTCGCGCAGCCGAATCCACAACACCGTCATCATGTCGTAAAGAGGAACAGCCAGAACGCAAAGTGGTGCCAGAACGGCATGCGGACGCGTTCCTTGATATTCGGTGAATGTTGCCAGCAACGTCGCAACTGCTATACAAAAACCAACAAAATAACTGCCTGCATCTCCCATGAATATCTTCGCCGGAGGCCGGTTGTGAAGAAGAAATCCGAGCAGGGAACCGACGATCACCAATAGAAAGCCGGCTACAAACAACTGGGGTTGATGCGTACGGGGGTCCGGTGACATCAACAACACGGCCGCCAGCATCGTCGCGGCAATCGCCGCCACCCCGGCTGATAACCCGTCCATATTGTCCAGCATGTTGAACGAATTGATCAGCCCGACAATCCATAGAACGGACAGCAACCATGTTATCCATGGAACATCGATGAACGCGGTCAACCGCCACCCCTGCCAGACAACACAAATCGCCGCCACCGCGAACTGGACCGCCAAACGCACCTTCCATCCCAAGCCACGCCAGTCGTCGATCAACCCCACAATCATCAATATGGTTGCCGCACCCAACAAGACCCAAAGTGCCGGAGCCTGGTGTCTCAACCCCGCAAGATGATCGAGCACAAAGGACGGAAGAAGACGATCAACCAAGCCACCACTCTTCCCATCAGCCGAAGCAAGCATCAGGACGATCTGGCCAAACGCCAGCGGTCCAATAACGCCCAGCCAAATCGCGAACCCACCTCCCATCGGCGTCGGCTCGACATGTACCTTGCGGGCGTTTGGGCGATCGACCAAATCCCATCGGATCGCCCATCGACGCACGATCCACACGGAACTCCAGCAAATCAAGAAACTGGGTACCAAGGATCCGCCCAACAATAGCAACCAAGAGACCGCCATGAATGCAATTCATCCTGTAAACGCGAACAACTCAAACAACGCCACGCC
>JAJSAJ010000830.1 GCA_024274855.1 Planctomycetota bacterium
GATCGTCCAGTGGTATCGCCAAGGCATGTAGAGCCAAGTGTCCCAGCCGCCGATCATCACTTCACGATCCTGTGGCACCCGTTTAAATTCCGGCGCGTTCTTAACGTAGTTCAAATAGGCGTCATCCGCGTCTGCATACGAGACCACGATCGCGAGACTTAGAAACATGAAAACAACGGATTTGATCACGTCGGTCTCCTTTCATAACAGGGCGCACAAACGATCCGCGGACCGCATGCTGGAACGGCACAACGGATTCTCTCATGCCGGGCATTGATGCACAAGCAAGCTCGCCACTAAGGATTCGCCAATCAATCACTGTCGCACGGCCCTCGCCAGAAAACGGCGTAACGACTGAGGCGACTAGCAGAAAACCGAAAAGACGTTTCTGAAGTTTCACTGGATACACCGTTCTCATGCATGTTGTTCGCAGCTGCTGACCAGCGTTGAATATAGCGAACATCCAGGAGCTAGCTCGCGAGACTGGTTCACCCGCGGGCCAAGCCACGTGGGGGTCCTTTCTGCCGTAGATTCACGCCCAGCCTCCGTTTTGGAAAGCTGCGAGGTTTTCGAGACTACCTGCCTTGCCAAAATGGAGACAAGGGTCAATACGCTGGGGGTCAATACGCCAAAACGGGTGCGCGCACTCTTGGTGCGCACACCCGTGACAGCTAACCCTATACGGCAGCAGATGTAGCAACCCCCACGGCTCTACCACCCATAGTGGGAATATGCTCCATAGTGGCCGTATCCGGTGTACCCGTGGCCGTAACCACTATGTCCGTATCCATGCCCATATCCATGGTATCCGTAGGACGGGACATAAACGCTCACACCCGGTGCATCAACATGGACACCTGGGCCAACATGGACTCGAACGCCCGGCGCTACCACATTGACATCATGACGATACGCAACGTATCGGGGCGGTGCGTAATACCGAACGGCCGGTACATACGCGCGACGGACCGCTCGACGACGCCAACCTGCGTCGGCATTCGATCCATCAGCAAACGACAATACAGCCCACCCAACAACCAGCAACACCAACCATTTGCTAAACAATTTCATTCTACTCACCCCCTGAAAACCCAACAGCATGTCACAAAACGGCAGCTGCAATCCCAAGACGTGTTGCAACACTCCCGTAACACAATTCCACTTGAACACGACCAGTACGTGATTTTAGGCAGGAAATGGCCGAGGGGCAAATTGCGGCGACAAAAAGGCTGGACACTTTGATTCGGACGAGGTGATCTGCTACGTTGATCTCATGGCCCCCCCACCAGCTGACGACCCGGCAGACTGGTTCATGCCCGAAGCACCGTACAAGCAGATTTGAAATCGTGACGGGGCTTTGCGGCCCCTCCTCGTATTCTGGAGTACGTCAATGAGCGGTTTTTCCAAGGTCACTTTGCGGACCAGTTTGTTTGCTGCTGCGATGATGTGGCCGCTGAACGTTCAGAGTGCCGATTGGCCTCAGTGGGGAGGAACGCAGGCACGCAACATGGTCTCGACCGAAGTGAATCTTCCGACGACTCTGGAACGTGGCCAGCGCAAGGGGGGTACGGTCGACCTGACAACGACGAAGAACGTGCGTTGGGTGGCGAAACTCGGTATCAACGCGTATGGCAACCCGACCGTCGCCGCGGGAAAGGTCTTTGTTGGAACCGATGGGCGCGCCGTCGAAAACGACCCTCGATTCAACGCAACCCATGTCGGCGTGGAGAAGTGTTTTGACGAGTCGGATGGATCGCTACTCTGGCAACTTGTCATTCCCAAACGCGTACATGGATTGCCCGATTCGCACCACTTCGTCATGCAACGATGCGGCGTTTGCTCGTCAGCAACCGTTGATGGCAATCGCGCCTACATTGTAACCGGTGCTGCCGACATCGTCTGTCTTGACGTCAATGGTCTGGCCGATGGAAACGATGGTCCGTTCCAGGATGAAGGACAGTACATGGCGGGGTACGGCAAGTCACCGATCAAGTTGACCACACAAGACGCCGATATTGTGTGGCGATTCGACCCTGTCGACCAACTTGGGGTCTGCCCGCATGACGCAGCAAGTTGCTCGGTCCTGATCGATGGGGACATCCTCTACACCAGCACGTCCAACGGCGTCGGCGGTGACAAAGGTTCTCATTGGACCAAGATGCACTCTTATGTCGTCAATCCCAAAGCACCTGCCTTCATTGCATTAGACAAGAACACTGGCCGGCTGTTGGCAGTGGAAGATGCCGGAATCAGTTCCAGGTTGTGGCACGCCCAGTGGTCCTCTCCATCACTTGGCATCGTAAATGGTAAGAAACTTGTATTTCTCGGCGGAGGCGACGGCTACTGCTACGCGTTCGAGGCACTGCGAGAAATCCCAAAAAAGCCGACCAAGCTGAAGCTGGTCTGGACCTACGACTGCAACCCTCCAGAATACCGATTCCCGAACGGCGAACCAGTCAACTACTACAAGGGCGACAAACGCCAGAAACAGAGCACCAACAAGAATGATGGCAAGTACGTTGGTCCGAGCCAGGTGATTGCAACACCCGTCTTTCACAACAACCGCGTTTACATCGCGATCGGTCAAGATCCAGCACACGGTCGTGGCCGCGGAATGCTGCACTGTATTGACGCGACACAGTCCGGCAACATCACGAAGACGGCTTGCGTCTGTAAATACGACGGTATCGAGCGAACGATAGCCAATGCGGTAGTGCACGACGGCCTGGTCTATATTCCAGATCTATCCGGCAAGCTCCACTGTTTGGATGCGAATACGGGCGAGCGCGTCTGGATGGTTGACACCAAGGGAGAAACGTGGGGCAGTACACTGGTGGCCGATGGCAAGCTGTTCCTGGGCAACCAACGTTATTTTTATGTCTTCGCTACCGGACGCGAGCCGAAGTTAATGAATAAAGTGCGGCTCGGTTCCCCTATTTACAGCAGTCCTATCGCCGCGAACGGCGTGCTGTACGTGGCTACCGGACGACGGCTTTGGGCGTTGGCACAAGATTCGAATTGACCTGGAACAGACCGTTTCGTTCGCGGATTCCATGGTGACTACAACACGCTATTATTGACTGGCTCAGTGGCCTTGTCGTAGTCGACCTGCAGACGCTTTACCTTGTTCCCATCGATATGAAAGATGTCACAGTGGCGACCTTGCAGCTCGAGCGTCAATGAACGCCGGCCGCATGCGACCTCGATCTGACTGCGGGCATCTTCCGCTTGCCACGGATTCATGGCCAGGATAATCCACTCGGTGTCACTGACTTTGAGCTGTCGAACAAGCGGCTGTTTTTCTTTCCACAGCACGTGCGCCAGCCTGTTGTCCGGCACGGGTGTCGCATTGGCGATCTTATTTGAAAGATCGGCAACACGACCGAGGCTGTCCGCATAGATCGGAAGGTTTCCATAGAGCTTCTTGCCTTTCGACTGAGGCTCCCATCCCCAGAGCACGTTACCGCGCGCGCCATAGAAATACGGAACCACGGCAGTGGCGTCAACCAGCCAGGGTGCCAATTCTCGCCCGCCGATCTTCTTATTGCTGTTGTGATAGCGCAGCCAAGAGTACGCATAAACCGGTTTATCACCGTATTGGCGCGTTCGCTTGAAGTTTTCCTCAACGTTGGATGCAATGTAAAAGACCGAGCCGGGCGCATCGTAGAAGACATAGATGCTGGCAACATAGAAATCGACATGAGGATCGATGTACTTCCAAAACACCGCATCGAGGGCATGCGTTCCGTCGATCTGTGCGGCGTCCTTACTCGCAATACCCCAATAGTCGCGGCGAAATGGTTGCGGTCCATAAAGACCCGTTGGAAGTTCGGGGAAAGCCTCTTTTCCCCACTTGCACGGCAGCCAGAACCACTTGGCCCACTCAGCGAGGTACGCTTCCTTGAATTCGTTCAGAGTGGCGACGCCGCTCGCTTTCCTCGCTTCCGGATCAGCCCAAGCTTTAGTGACATCCTGTTCAAAGTCGAATTCGATATCATGAACAAAGATCGATCGAGCATCGGTGCACACGTTCTTGCGTCGTGCCACCTGACTAATATTTCGGCGGACAATCTCCTCGAAGAACTCCGGCCGATCCCAGGGGTTCTTGGCGGGACGATGTCGGTGCACATAGTTGTTGATGTTGCGTTTCTGCTTGCCTGGATAGTCGGAGTAGTCACCCAGCAAATTGACGGAATCAAAGCCGTGTTTCAACGCCTCGGTGCGATGGCGTGGTGCACCACCAACATCCCAAAAAGCTCGTAGACCACCGGACATTCTCACCGTGCGGACATTCTGCCATCCCTCGGCGGGCGCCGTCACTCTGTTTTCGGCCGCCGCCGTTGACAAAAGCAACAAGACGAGACAGCCCAACATCAACATGCCACTGCAACAGATCGAAGGAAACTTGCGAAAGGCAGACTTGACCGGTTGTAACCGTTCACGGCAAGAGTGCGTGGAGGGGCATTTTTCATTTGTCATTTGTCATTTGTCACTTATCATTTTTGATTTTTCAGTGGTAGGGTGTGTCAAGCTCGCCGACCTAACCGGGCCTTCTCGTGACCGGGCAAGTGCGAGCGCCGGCACACCAAAATCCGGCATCCATATACGACATACGTACGGTAATTTCAGGACCGACTTCATGTCAGCGACGCGAGCCCGATTGCAGTGGCGGATAAGGCCGACCGGGAATCAGTTTTTTCCCATCGGAAAATCCCTCGGGCCTCTGAGTCAGACGCCGTACCATCAGACTGCGCCATTTCCGCACGAGATCCGACTCGGGCGCGTCACCGGCCAGATCATGCTCCTCTCGGGGGTCCTGCTCGAGGTCAAATAGTCGCTCAGTTCCGTCGTGCGGCCGCCACACATATTTGAATCGCCCATCGGTAAGGGCGTGGAACGCTTGTTGCTTACTGTAACATGTTGCGTGTTCAAAATGCAGCCATGCGCGAACCTCCCGATCTTCCCCCCGCAACACGGGAACTAAACTGACGCCATCCACTTTGGGACACGGCACGCGAGCCAGTTCAAGGAACGTGGGCAAAAGATCCTCAAGACAAACCGGACGCGTGCAACGCCGACCGGCACGAAATCCAAGTTCGGCCGAACCAGAAATAATGAATGGAATGTTGGCCGAACCCTCGAACGGTTCGCACTTGCGAAAATAACCGTGGTCGCCCAGCATCTCGCCATGGTCGGTCGTGAAGGCAATCAACCAAGGACGACCGGCTTGTTCACTGCGCGCCTTGAAATCGGCAATTAACGCGGCAATCTCGTGATCCATATGCTCGATCAATCCAAAATACCCGGCCTGCGCCTTGTGGAGCGTTTCGCCTTCGAGCAAGACGCGGTGGCCACTGTCGGAACCGCGTGGTGTCAGTTTCTTCCAAGCTACCCAATCACCGTGGGCTGGTCGAGGTAGTTTCTGCCGCATGTACGCGTCGAAGTACTCGCGGGGCGGAAACAACGGAGGGTGAGGAGCATAAAACGACGCCGTCAAGAACAACGGCTTCTCGGTCGCTGTATCTGCAATCACTTGGCACCCTTTGTGGACGACCCAAGTCGTTGGATGCAGATCATTCGTAAGCGGCCAGGGCCGAGCTTGCCACAAATTATAAGTCAGCCCCAACCCGGTGACCCACTCGCGAATTCCTCCCATTCCCGGCACAGCTTTTCTCAAGTCCGCTGCGTAAGCATCGTCTGCGACATAGGTCGAGCCGAGAATCGCCTTCTGGTACCCAAGTTGCGAGGCACTGGCAGCCTGGTGCATTTCACGTCCGACCAAGGCGGTGGTGTATCCTGCGTCGCGCAACAATTGCGGCAGCGTTGGTGAAGTGACCGGTTTCTTTCGAAAACCAACCACGCCGCTCGTTTGCGGAAACAACCCCGTCATCAATGCATACCGCGCGGGAATGCAGGACGGGACCGTCGTGTACGCTCGCCGAAACAACACTCCGTGTTTGGCAAGCTGATCAAGCGTCGGCGTTCGGATAGCCGGGTGTTTCAAAATCGAGAGACAATCTCCACGCATCTGATCCGGCATGATCAACAGGATATCGGGTCTGGTCAATGGTCCACCACGGACCTCTTTCCCAATCCCGACTGACGCGAGCA
>JAJSAJ010000061.1 GCA_024274855.1 Planctomycetota bacterium
CTGCGAGGAAACATCAAGAGGTGTGGGCGAAGTATCTGGAGCAGCCGGTCGAGATCGAGAACGGCATCGGCATGAAAATGGTCCTGATTCCCCCGGGCGAGTTCCTGATGGGCTCGGCCGCCAACGAACAGGCACGCTTCCCGGAAGCGGCGAAAGCTGTCAATGACAGATATACCATCGAGCGGATTCCGACCGAAAGTCCCCCGCATCGAGTACGGATCACGCGTCCGTTTCGTTTGGGGCGTCACGAAGTTACCCGGGGCCAGTTTCGCCAGTTCGTGGAGGAAACGGGATACAGGACGGACGCCGGGCGGGATGGCAAAGGTGGATCTGGACTGGTGGACGGCAAGCGGGTTCGAGATCCACGATTCGTTTGGAACACGGAGCCGGGCTCCGGGCAGACGGACGATCTTCCGGTGGTGAATGTTTCCTGGACCGATGCGAGTGCCTTCTGCGCGTGGTTGTCGAAGAAGGAGGGCGTCACGTACGCCCTACCGAGTGAGGCACAGTGGGAGTACGCCTGCCGAGCGGGCACTACGACGGCGTGGTACTGCGGGGACAGCGATGCGATACTGAGAGAATACGCGTGGTTCAATGTGAATTCGAGTGGCAAGACACACCCGGCGGGACAGTTGAAACCGAACGGTTGGGGCCTGTACGATATGCACGGCAACGTGTGGGAATGGTGTGCGGATCGATGGGCGACGGACTACTACGCGCAGTCGCCGCCAAACGATCCTAGCGGTCCAGCGACTGGCGCAGAGCGCGTGCTGCGTGGCGGGGCGTTCAATCTTCTTGCGCGTAATCTGCGTTGTGCGTGCCGCTACCATAACCAGCCGAACTACCGTCACTACAGCGTCGGTTTTCGTGTGGCGAGGACTTACCCCTGATCTCTTTTACGCCTTGATCCCGTTCTTCATGCCACTCGGGAAGATGTCGTTGTCCAAGTACTTTGCTGGCTCCGCGACGAGCGACAGGAGGCCGTCTCCGGTATCAAACAGGGATTGGATGATGTAGCCGCTTGCTTGGCTGTCTTCGTTCGCTTGGGCGTCTTCGTCCGGCACATCGCCCCAATCGCCGGTCACATGCCGGTGCAGAAAGCCAAGGATGGACGCGCTCAGAACGTTCACTTGAGTCTTCAATCCGGGATGAGTGAAGATAAGTGGTGATTAGTGTTCTACTCTCTTCGACTAGCCACCTATCTGGCCAGATGGCTGAAGACGATTGGGAGCGAGCGAAAACCAGAATACTTCAGAAGATCCCAAAAACGTGGCGGGCCTTGATCGCCGTTTGTTAGTTCCCATCCAGGTGACGAGAGCTCAGCAAACAGCAACATGCTCTCGGCAAGTTGTTCCCAACCTATTCTCTTTATGAGGTCCGCCATGCGCTACCAAGCCACAACCGTCGCCGCTTCAACCATTGACCAGGTACACCAGTCCGTGTGGACGCGTATCACCGGCGGTTTCCCGACGATTCGGCAGCTGTCGAGGCTGGTTGGGCATTGATTGCAAACCGGCAAGTCGAGGCCGAAGGCATTCCAAGTTCGGTCGTGCCTATGGTCGAAAGTCGGACGCGACGTCGGCGTGGTCGAAAGACCAGAGTCTTTTTCTGGATCGGGCCGTGAACGGCTTGGTACGCGAAGGCCGCAACAAAGCGTTTTCCGCAGCTCGTCAGTTTCATCAACCTGACAGTTGCATCACGATGCCGATGCCTATCGCAATATTCGTTCCTCTTCGAGTTCCCGGACGCATTGTCTCACTCCTTTCGCTCTTGGCGACATCATCTCTTGCAGAGGACTGGTTCCGCAACAGCTCGACCGACGCTCAAGTCGAAACCGTCTGTCACTGGTCGTCTCCGTGGGCTGCACCCGTTTCCGCGGTCATCGCCACACAGAACGGCGCGGCATCGGTGTTCTCCGAACCAAAGTCGATGCTCACTACCTTTTTCTCCGGATACGGGTTCTCCCAAGTGCTGAGGTAGAGCCGAAGCGTGATTTTGAATTTTCTGGTAGCGGGATTACTGCCCACCCAGACGACTCGCCCGCGCGTGACCGACTTCCAGTCATCTGAATTCCACCAGTTGCGCACGTCCTGTCCGTAAACGATGGGGATCGTTTCCGTGGAGTTGTCCTCGTAGTGGACCGTGTACTGTCCGATCCGCGTACCGTCCGCCGCGTTGTATATTGCGGCATGGAGCACATGGAGTCTGGCCAGTTTCTGACCGACCGGAATCCCCTGGATCATCTTGGGGCGGTCCGTGATTTCGGCTCTGGATAAGTGAAGCAGTCCCTCGGCAATGTGAAAGGGGATTTCGCCGAAGGTTTGATCGCCGCGAGGCAGGTAGGCCAGATTGTTGTCCAGGCTGTCCGGGCCGGGGTTGAGTGTCAGGCGGCCGTTGGCTTTCGAGTTCACGTCGACGTAAGTGAATCCGCCTGGCGGGGGAACCGGCGGCGACCGGTGCGGTGCCGGACGGCTCTCTTCGGGCGGGGCCGCAGCAAGCAACGTCCGGCGAAGCCCCGGAGCGATGTCCCAGATGCGCATCGTTTGGTCACGCCCCGCAGTGGCAAAACGCGTTCCGGACGACGCCAGCGCCAAGTGATCGACCCCGCCGGCGTGCCCGTACGCGTGCGCCAGTTCCCGCCCCTTTTTCACATCCCAGATCCTGAGTGTCTGGTCCAAACTGGCGCTCAGAATCGTGTTTCCGTCCGGCAAGAACGCCAAGCCGGTGATCTTGTCAAAGTGACCGGACAACGTTGCCACTGCCGTCACTTGTCCGAGAGCCACGTCCCAGACCGTGATCTGCGGTTCCAGACGCCCGCCAGCGGCGGCAATCAGCCTGCCATTCGGTGAAATGGCGAGTTTCTCGACAGGCCATGGCTGACCACGCCGTGTCCCCAGTTCGTGGCCGGTTGTCACGTCCCACAACCGGACGTCCCCACCCCAGTCTCCGCTGGCCAGCGTCCTGCCGTCGGGGGTGAACGCAACGCAGGCGACTAGATTGTCGTGACCTTTCAAGGTCGATAACTTCTTGGCCGTGGCGGTGTCCCAGAGCACGATGGAATTGTCGGCACCGACGGTGACCAGGACTCGGCCGTCGGGCGAAAACGCCACGGCCGACAGTCCTTGTCCATGCCCTTCGAGAGCCGACTCCGAAGCCATTCGGTTCAAGTCCCACAACTTCACGATCCCGTCCGAGCTTCCCGAAGCGAGCTTCCTTCCCGCATTGTAGAATGCCACGCCAATGACCGGGCTCGAGTGTCCTTTGAGTGTCAAGGCCGATTCACCCGTGGCAACGGCCCAAATCTTTGCCGTGTTGTCGTAGCTTCCGGACGCCAGCGTTTTCCCATCCGGAGAGAAATCCAACGAGGCGACCATCTCGGCATGTCCACGCAGAATCGGTCGCGGCTGCCCGGTGGTCAGGTCCCACCACCCAAGCGACCCTTCGGTGCACCCGTAGGCCAGCATGGTGCCGTCGGGCGAAAACGCCAGGACTTTCACGCTCAATCTGCCCCTCAGGCGAAAACCCCGAGTCTGCCGCGCGGTGGCGAGATCCCAGAATCGCACGCTGGTATCCGAACCACCCGAGGCCAGCGTCTTGCCATCGGGAGAAAACGCCAGGCCCCTTACCCAGCCGCCGTGTCCGGTAAACGTAGCCTTCTGCCCGCCCGTCCGGACGTCCCAAACCCGCACGATGCCGTCCTTCCCCGTCGAAGCTACCGTCTTTCCGTTCGGAGAGAACGTTACACGGTCGACCCTGCTGGGCGCGGTAAGTGTTCGCTCGAGTATGCTCGTTTGCACGTTCCAGATCTTGATCGTGCCGTTGGCGCCGGCCGAAGCGAGGGTGCGGCCATCCGGACTGAATGAGAGGCTTTGTGACCATGGTGTGGCCGTGTCCCGATAGGATCGACCTGATGCTCCCCGAGACCAGATCTCGCAAACGGATCGATTGCCAGCCTGCGCACGCCAGCGTCCTGCCGTCCGGTGAGAGGGCTAATGATTCGACTAGCTGGCCGTCCTGGATGGCTTGATCGTACCCGTGGCACCGCTGCCACCAGTAGTACCAGCCGAAATCGCGTAGATCTTCTTCGCTGGCGCGAGGCCGATGGCGGTTCAGCAGATCAATTATCTTCCCGACGTTGGCTTCTTCCCAAAACTGGCCGACCGCGATCATATCCGACACGTAAAGCTGTCGCCGTGCCTGCTGCCGCGCCTCTTCGGTCTCGTCTCGTGCTTGTTCGGCAGTCTTCCGCGCATGGGCCTCGGCGGCGGCGCTGTGCATCGCCCGGTCCGCTTCCCGATCTGCCCGTTGTCTGGCTTCGGTCTCCCGGGCGGCCAACATCGCTTGACGGACGGCCACCCACGGTCCTGCCACGGCCAGGAACAAGAGCAGCAAGCTCACCGCGGCGCCCAACGTTGCCACCACCGGCTTTCGCTTGCACCACCGCCAACCTCGCTCCACGGCGCTGATCGGCCGAGCCAAGATCGGTTCACCGCCGAGGAACCGCTCGAGCTCGTCGACCAATTCTTGAGCCGACGCATACCGTCGATGGCGCTCTTTTCCCAAACACTTGAGGCAGATCGTCTCCAGATCCTGGGGGAGCTTGGGGTTTACTTGCATCGGCGAGACGGGCTCTTGTTCCAGCACCTGCATCAGCGTGTCCAGCGGATTGTCCGCCTGAAACGGCGGGCGGCCAGTCAAGCACGCGTAGAGGATCGCGCCGAGTGAGTAGATGTCCGCGGTTTCGGTGACCTCGTCGATCTTGCCGGAGGCCTGCTCGGGCGGCATGTAGCTGGGCGTGCCCAGGATCTGGCCTGATGCCGTGAGATGGCTGTCCTCCTCCACCCGCTTGGCCAAGCCGAAGTCGGTGATTCTAGGAGGAAGGCTATAGACTGCAGGCTGTAGGTCCGGAGCCGATGGATGTTGCGATCCGCGGGCCTCTCGAGTGTCCGGTCGAAAGCCTTCAGCCTGGAGCAGCACATTGGCCGGCTTCAAATCGCGGTGGATCACGCCGTGGTCGTGCGCGTACTGGACGGCTTCGGCCACCGCGCGGACAAGCTCCGCGGCCTCGCGAGGCGGCAGCGGACCGTCGGCAAGCTTGGCAGCCAAGCTTGCACCCTCGATGTAACCCATCGAGAAATAGTGCTGGCCCTCGTGCGTGTTCTAAAGCCTGACTTTCAAATACAATTCCACGTCGGCCCGCGGGAGATCCCCTTTCTTGATCGCCGCGTCGAACCGTTTCGCTTGCCCGGTACGGTCGAATTCGCTCTTCAGTCGTTCCACGATCTGACCGAGCAGTGCGATCGCCCACTGCTGATCGTAGATCTGTTCGGCCGTTAAACCCGATGCCGGCTCGATGCGCAAACTCGCATCGGCCGACGAGCAAGCTGCAACGATCGACGAAGCTCGCTTGTTTCACCCTACTCACTGAAAGGCAAGACGGAAAAAGGTGGCGGCGTGGTCCTCTACGAGTTGCTGAAATAGTTCGTGGGATGTGCCACCGTTCGCGAGAAACATGTCTGACCGACGAGAAATAAATTACCAGCGAGCGCCGTACACCGCAATGGACGCGCCATCAGAGACGATTGTGGTGTGTCTGTCTATTATGCCGACTGCAATGCCAGACGATTTGAACAGAAAAAGATAACAGAAGAAACAGACAGGATTTGCTCTCCGTGTCCTCTGTTTTCTCCTGTTCAATCTTGTGGCCGTTCACGGAATGTAGGCCGCCGGTTCGCCCAATAGTCGAAAGCAATATATCGTTTCGCTGCGTCGTCCCCCGAGTCCACGTGAACATCTTGTATCTCCCGAGCGAACGTCAATCTCGCGAAAACATGACCGTCTCGACGCGCAATCGAGACGTCTTTGGCGGCGGGATTCCAGGAAATGGTCAAATGCGAATTCTCGACACAGCATGACGCCGGCACCGCGTCATGCGCATTGAGCGACTGCTGAACGGGAAGTAAGACAAGAAGGCAAACGATAAGAATGCGGTGCATGGTGCGTTCAACTCTTGTTCTCGAGGACATTGCTGCCGTGTGCGGATGGCTGCCGTGTGCGGATGCTCACATATCATAACGCAAAAAGGCGTTGGGAAAGGAGTGATCAAGGCCCAGTCTGTGTCTAGCTCGATGCACGGCTGATTTCTCGACGTTCCGTTGCGCGGGGTTACAAAAACCGTTTGTCGCTATTTCACCTTGAAAGGTTCCAGCGTCACTGTCTTGCCGGCATCGAGTCCGTCGGGCAATTGGACGACGTGATGCCACTTGTGTACGTTCGCAGCAGAAGTCCGCGTCGTAGAATCAGTGATCTGGAGATCGACTGTTACGCGTGCCGGCTTGTTTTCCGGATTGGCGATAGAGATTGCATAGGTATCCTTCTCCTTGCGCACGAGCAACAAGCACGGTCTGTCAACCTGCACGACGGTGTCTGGCTGCAACGTGCACTGTCCGGCCGCGTAGAATGCAACTCCGCCTATCCGCAAACGCTCATTCCACACAGCTTGCTGACTCCGCGTATTGGCAACAATGCGCACCGGCACATCATAGGTCGCTGTCAGTTGTTTCAGGGAAATCGCCGGTAACACCGCGTAAGCATACGACGCGTTGGTCGGGCGCATTCCATGATCGATTGTCGCCAGAAACACATCACGTGTTACTTGTTGACTCGAGGCACGCTGGTTGATCAGGTGCCAGCTTCCGGACTGGGCATCGTTGCGGAGGTTCACGCCCGTACGATCCAGAAACAGATAGGCGATCCTGTCATGCCAGATCCAGGCCGGCGCGGGAATGGTCCGCGTTCCCCGATCGATCTTTTGCACAAGGCGGCCATCTGAGACAAACACGTTGCCGTTCAGCAGACATTGGTTCAATGTAGTGACCACGGCGTGTTCCGGATCACTGCACGAGATCCCCGCACCCAGGCAGACAATCTGCTCATCAAAAAAGAACCAGCTCTTGCGGGCCTCGAGTTGTTTGTAGGCAAAGTCCATCGCTGCAAGGCCATAGGCTCCATCCGACACGCCGCCGACGAATGTGCGGCTGCCATTGTGACGCGGCGAGCCCTGGAGTTTCGGGATTTGCACGGCTGTTGTGCCTGGGATGGTTTGCCAGTTCCAGACGGGGAATATTCCCGCATATTCTCGTCCGGTTTGCATGGTGATCTGGCAGCCGTCGGCCAGGTGATGGCTCTTTAGGCCTTCGCCATTGGCCGGCCCATCGGTATTGGCAATTCGTTGTGAGACCATGCGCGCCGATGCATAAAAACCTTTGCGATGATGCGTCATGAAATCGGATCGCCAAAAGTGCCTGTTTCCTTCGAGCGGTGGGGCAGGGCGTCCCAAGGCGCGATCCTGAAGAGCCTGAAACTCGTCGGAACGCTCATCCGTGACTTGAAGCATGGCTGTTGCCGCTCGACTCAGATACCTCGCGTCCTGATTCCGTCTGGTCAGTTCGCGTCCTTCGGCTCCGAAATCGGTTGCGCTGCCACGTGCCATCCACTGGCTGCCGTCCAGGATCAGGCTTGAAAGTGTGCGAAGGATCGGTTCGGGAAATGCCATATTCGTGCCGCGAACGGCCACGGCCAAGTGCGAGCAATCACTGACGAACGCGGCACCATAGCCGTGATTATACAGGCAGGGCCCGTGTTGGTGAAAACTGGAGTCGGCTTGAATCCCTTCCGATTCCGTCACTTGGATTTCCTGGGCGATCCGGCGATAGGCCTTTCGGACAAGGTCTTCGTCATTCTCAAGGATTGCTCGGATTGCCGTCGTCTCGGTGACCCAGACCAGATTCTGGCCGGTCATGCCAATTGTCGCACGTGAAACGATCTTCAATCCGCGGGTGCGTTGCTGGTCGGACAGGTCGTTGTCCAGCATCAGCAACAGTGAACTCATTGCGCGCGGAACGCCAATCTTGTTCCACCACCAATTCGGATTCTGGAAGTCGTGCGAGAGCCAATAGTCGAGCCCCTTGAGCAACGCTGTGTGCAATTACCTATCTCCAGCGTTTGGCGACGTCGAGGATTTGTAAGCGCAAGCCATATCCAACAGGTGTGACAAATGTCTGTAGGTCTTCCATCCGCTCCGAGTGCGATCTTCGTAGTCAACATCCGGCCAACTGCCATCGGCACGCTGCGATTTCGCCGCTGACCTCGCACGACGAGAATTGGGTGACTTCAACAGTCCGTCAAGCAGGCGTTTACGAACCAGTTGCAGGTCCGTTGCCCGAGGTGGACGGCCATTCTCGGCGGTGACCTCGCCCGACACCAGTCCCAGGAAGGCCGAAAGGACCGGCAGCAGAATACCGGCCAGGGCAACGCGGACCCGAGCGTGTTTGCGCATGGTATGGGGCCTTGAGGTGGGGGGACAGGCAGGTAATCAGTCGTACGGATGGGGGCGTGGGTGGCCAAACGGTACGTCGAATGCCACCATCCGGCCCCCACGGATTTGATCCGTGGGGGCGAACGTGTTGTCAGCAGGGATGCGTCTCAGCCGGTGTTCGCTTGAACGCTTTGACTCTGGCCGCGTCCGCGCGAAGTCGGTTCCAGCATCCTCGGCAGTTTGTGAAGGTCAGTTACGGTTCATGGCGTTCAGGTCTTCGAACGCCCTGATAAGACGCTCGACCATCGACTTCTCCCCCGCTCGCAACCATTTGCGCGGATCGTAGTATTTCTTGTTCGGCTTGTCCGCACCATCCGGATTGCCGATCTGGCCCTGCAGGTAGTCATGGAACTCGACGACATATTTTCGCACGCCGTCCCAAGTCGCCCATTGGGTATCGGTGTCGATGTTCATCTTGATCACGCCGTACGAAATGGCTTCGCGAATATCTTCGCGACTGGACCCCGAGCCTCCGTGAAACACGAAGCTGACCGGGCGTTCACCAGTCTTGAGTGTCTCCTGGATATAACGTTGTGAGTTGTCCAGGATCTTTGGTGTCAGCTTGACATTGCCCGGTTTGTAGACACCGTGAACATTGCCGAACGAAGCCGCGATCGTGAACTTGTCGCTGATTTTCATCAAACGCTGGTAGGCCTAGGCGACGTCCTGCGGTTGGGTGTAGAGTGCGGAGTTGTCGATGCTGGTATTGTCGACACCGTCCTCCTCGCCGCCGGTGACGCCCAGTTCGATTTCGAGCGTCATGCCAATCTTGCTCATGCGAGCCAGATAGGTTTCGCAGGTTGCGATATTGGCCTCGAGTGAATCGGCGGATAAGTCCAACATGTGTGAACTGAACAGTGACTGACCGGTCTGCTCGAAACGCTGCTCGCCGGCGTCCAGCATGCCGTCGATCCATGGCAACAGTTTGCGCGAGGCGTGATCGGTGTGCAGGATCACCGCAACCCCATAAGCTTCGGCCATGGCGTGCACGTGTTGAGCCCCCGATATGGCTCCGATCACCATCGCCTGATCCGATGAACAACCTTGACCGGCGAAAAAGCCGGCACCACCGCTGGAAAACTGGATGATCACCGGTGATTTGGCTGTTGCCGCTGCCTCAAGAACCGCGTTGGCCGAGTTCGTGCCGACCACGTTGACGGCAGGTATCGCAAAACTGTTTTCCTTCGCCAGTTGCAATACTTGTTGTACCGCGTCACCCGTGAGGACACCCGGTTTTACAATATCCAGTACACCTGACATTCCGTTGGCTCCTTGTGTGGAACTAGACGCCTGTCACAAAGCCGAAAGGGGAAGCGGAAACAGTCGGGGTTTAGCATCCAGATCGGCCGTCTTGCGACGGGCTGTAAAATGCCTCGCCATTTAGGGGGGAGGCGGAAAAACATGCCGGCTCGGATTACGTTTGCCGCGAGCGGGCTGAGCTACTGGTAGGAATTGTGATCGTCC
>JAJSAJ010000831.1 GCA_024274855.1 Planctomycetota bacterium
CCCAATGTGACCTATCAGGTGACGCTTCGCACCGGAAAATCCCTGGAAATCCATCGCCCACAAGAAGTTCCTGATGCGGGCGATATTGAAGAGTTTCGGCAGCCGGTTGTTCGTGTTAACTTCATCCTGCCCGTTGAGGCTATCGGGCCAGTCATGAAATTGTGTCAGGACCGCCGCGGTGTTCATAAGGGGACCGAGTACCTGTCGACGTCGCGCGCCATGCTGACGTACGATCTGCCCCTCGCGGAAGTGATCTATGATCTTCACGACAAGTTGAAGAGTGCGACACGCGGATATGGAACCATGGACTATGAGTTGATTGGATACTATCCGGCTGACCTCGTTCGGCTCGATATCTTGGTCAACGGAAAACGTGTTGATGCGCTGTCTGTCATCTGTGATCGAGTGGATGCCGATCGGCGTGGACGATCTGTTGTGAAGAAGTTGAAAGCGGAAATCAGCCGCCACATGTTCGAAATCGCCTTGCAAGCAGCAATCGGGTCACGGGTGATTGCTCGTGAAACCGTTCCCGCAATGCGAAAAAATGTCACCGCCAAGTGCTATGGTGGCGACATTACACGAAAACGAAAGCTCTGGGCCAAACAGCGAGAAGGCAAGAAGCGAATGAAGTCGTTTGGAAGCGTCGATATTCCTCAAAAGGCGTTCATGGCTGTCTTGGACAGCGGTAGTGATCGAAAGTGAAAACGTAGCCATTCACGCCGCTGGGGTCTGACCCCTTGGAAGCGAACCCGTGAACGGTTACGTAAAAACAATCCACACGAATCCGCACGAATCCGTGGCAGAAGAAAGGTAATAACACCAGGGAATGAACGGCCGGTTTTCTTTGTCGTCGTTTCAATCCATGCGATTCGTGCGACACCCGTACATCACGGTGCTGATCCTGGTGGCCGGCACCCTCTTGGCTGGACGTGTTGTTGCCCTTCGAGGCTGCGTTGTCCCAATCCGTATATCGAGTGGGTCCATGGCCTACGCACTGTTGGGCCCCCATTTCTCATTAGTCTGCCGCGATTGCGGGTTTCCATTTCAATGTGGGGCCGAGTATCCGCCCTAGCAACGCCTGGCAGTCTGCCCCAATTGCGGCTTCAGGCAGAGGGTTCCCGACGCGATGCCACTCTCGCCCGGTCGCCGTGTCTTGATCGATCCCGTGTCGTTGTGGTGGCGCCGCCCCCGGCCCTGGGAGATCGTTGCATTTCAGGAGGACCGAGGCGACAAGTGGTGGTCTGTCAAGCGAGCGATCGCGGGTGCCGGACAAAAGGTCACACTAAGCGACGGTGACGTCTATCTGAACGATCGGCTGTTGCGGAAGACACTTGCTCAGTTTCGAGCTATCGCGATTCCGATTCACAATGATGCGTTTCGTCCATCAATCGATCCAACACTGCCGGATCGTTGGCTCGGTGAGCCTTCAAGGACCGGTTGGACAAGAAACGACCAAGGCTACGAGTGTTCGGGCCGTTGGAACGGCCAATCCAGCCGAACGAATCGTGTCGATTGGCTCGAGTATCATCCGTGGACCTGCCGAGCGAATCCGGTACCACCGGCCGCTCGGACCGACCCATCGCCGATTCTGGATGACTATGGGTACAACCAGAGTTGTTCTCGTGGTGCGCTGCACACCGTTCACGATGTCCTGCTGACCGTTCGTGTTCAGTGTCAGGGGAACGGCCGCGTGGTTGCCCGAATGGCTGATCGGGGACACCTGTTTCATGTTGTCTTGTCGCCCAAAGCCGGTCGGTACCGGTTGCTCGACAATGACCAGGCAGTACTCACGGGGCGTCGCAGGTTTCGGAACGCTCCATTTGTCTTGGAGTTGGCTCTTTGCGATGGCCGTGTGATCGTGGCCATCAATCGACTCGTTCTGTTCGAGTATGCATTCCAGCCGGAAAAGCTTCAAACAGATGGGACGGTTTCCTCGAAACAACTAGCCATTGGAGTCGTGGGCGTGCGCGTTCAACTTGGCTGGCCCCGTATTGATCGAGATGTCTATTACCTGGGCCCGCATAACGAAGTTCGTTGGTCCGCGCCGGGCTCGATTCCCGAGGGGCATTGGTTTGTCCTGGGCGATAATGTCCCTGTTTCGCTCGATAGTCGGCAGGGCAGGTCGATTTCGGCAAAGGATCTGCTCGGCACCATTATCCGCTATCCTTGACCGCCGCCGGATCAGGGATGGCGCGCGCCCGCGTTTACTCAGCGACCGCATAGCTGTACAGGTGCGAACCGCTGGCAAAATAAAGCCGGCCGTTTACGATGTCGCCGCCAGGCCCCACCGGCACCGGCGATTTGGCCAGCAGTGTCACCTCAAACGTCCGTGGATCGAGTCGTCCGATACCTTTCACAAACAGAATGTAAATTGTGCCGCGATCGTCTGTCACGAAGACTCGCCGCCCCTGCTGGGAATTGGTTGGCCCGAACTTCAGACTGATCGTTTCCCGGTGCACAATCTTCCGCGCTTCTGGATCGAACACGAACAAACGCGAACGGTCGGCAATTCCAATGATCTTGCCGGCCGGCCCGAGACACAGGTCGGTATACTCCTGGGCTCCCGGTTGCACCGGTTCGTGCCACTCCAGCTTCTTGGTCGCCATGTCCAGTATATAGAGTTCAGCCTGCTTGGCTTTCTTCTCGCCACCCGTGCCGGCAGCGGTGGTGGTACCGCACAACAGCCGGCCATTTGGGATTGCCACCATCGCCATCGTCGAATGCTGTGGAAGTAGATCCGTATGTTTCAACAACAGACGCTCCTTCGTCTCTCGGTCCCAAAACAGTAGCCCGCCGCCCGTATAGCCATACCCGGGCGTCCCAGCCAACACGAGCGTCTTACCGTCCGGGTGCGTCAGCAGTTTGTGTGGGCGATTGATGGTTGGTGCCGACTGTGTAAGGAACATCGGGTTGCATGGCTTTCCCTTGACCGTCGCTTTCCAGGGCTGGGTTGGATCCCAATCGAGCAAGAACCCACCGCCGTAGCCACCTGCAAAGAAATGAACGCCCTGTCGACCGATCGTATTCCACTGACCATAGCAGGCCCGATTCACCCATCGGTCGTGGGTGGGATCGTAACTGAAGAAACGCATCGGAAATGCGGTGCCGCCACAAAGTGTGCCGTCGGGCGCC
>JAJSAJ010000832.1 GCA_024274855.1 Planctomycetota bacterium
CGTACCTACGCAACTGATCGGCACGATTGGGTCAGCCGATGCGGGCAAGACGGTCTATCTGGGCATGCTGAGTGACATGCTTTCACAGGACAAGGAGGATCTTCAGCTGCTGGCCCGCGGGGCCTTTTCCGTCTCTCTCCAACAGACAACGATTGCCGCGCTAACGAACTGCGAGTTTCCACAGAAGACGCCGAACGAACCCGATCGTTGGAACTGGATTCACTGCCAGCTCCGATCATCCCAACGCCGCAACCCACTCGAGTTGATCATGCCCGATATTTCCGGGGAAGCGATCCTTGAAGAGGTGGACCATCCACACACATTTCCCGTCATTCGGGCGTTTCTGTCCAAATGTTCCGCCGTCCTTGTTCTTGTCGATGCCGCCCGATTGATGCGAGGCACGAAGGAACAGGATTTCTTCGCCATGAAAATTCTCTCTTATCTGTGCGAACTACAGAACGATCGCAAGACGGGCTGGCAAACACGACCGTTCAGTCTGGTCTTCACAAAATCCGATCAGTGCGAGCAGTGTTTCGATGATCCCGCGGTTTTTGCCAAGAAGCATGCCCCCGGCTTGTGGCAATGTTGCCAGCAACGGCTCAAATCCTATCGGTTCTTCGCGGCCGGAGTGGCCGGAGCATGTGCATACCAGCTTGAGCTGGGTGGGCGTCGACAGGTCCCGTTGCGTATTGAGCCGCGAGGGATTGTTGAACCTTTCCAATGGCTGATCGATCAATTGAAAGACTGAGCGTGCGTGTCGAACGAGCGATCTTCACATCGGTACAAGGCAAACAAAACGCCGGTTATCAGCTGGCGGTTGCCAGCCCCGGTATATCCAGTGACGAGGCGCGCGACCTTGTCCAATGGGGGCCAGGTCATGATTCGGTCAGCTCATTGATCGTATCTCGCAACATTGTCAGTTTCCGTCCAACGGCATTCGGTTCGTATTGCCTGTCCTGCACGAACCTGGCCGGTTCGGAATACAGTGGTCGTGGCGGGCAACGCGTTTGCACGCACTTCTTCCTGCTTTCCGACACGGCCATGACTCGGTTCGGAAATAACCCGTTTCGAATCATCGATGCGCTCATCGCATCGGGCCACACACAAACCTCGGACGTAGTCCCTTCACAGATTCAGGCCATTGAGCTGGTCGGCCGTGCATCGCCGATTCAAATAGCCAATGTGCAGTCACTGAGCCGGCAGCTCGGTCCGATGAGACTGGCAACGCTAGTCCAGGCGACGTTGGCAACAAAATCGTTGGGGATTGTTGCGCCTCCCGACCCCAAACGCTTGCTCAGCACATTGCTCGATTTGCTGCCTCCGCCCGATCGTCGACATTTCTCGTTGACAACGGGCCTGCGAGTGTCGTCACGACGCCCCTTCCGTCTTCATGTATTGCCCAAGGATCCGGAAGAGCTACGGCGAGCCGCTCGACAACTCAACATGCCGCTGCTCTCTTTGGCGGACGATTCGCCGGCCGAGTATGTTCCACGGGATGGTTGGCCCGCACAAATTCTCGAGCTGCTGCAAGCCGAACACTACCAGGCGCTCGCCCGACTAATCACCGAATGGAAC
>JAJSAJ010000062.1 GCA_024274855.1 Planctomycetota bacterium
ACCCTTTGCTGGCCATCTGGCGCGACAGCGACTTGGGAACTCGGAACCAGAACGTCGACCAATCCTCGTCGTCGTGCCGTTGATCCAGGTGCCCGACCGCGTCGATATGCCCGGTAACAAAATGGCCTCCGAGCCGATCACCGACCTTCAAGGATCGCTCCAAGTTCACGGCACTCCCAGCGGTCAGGCGGCCCAGGTTGGTGCGGCTAAGCGTTTCCGCTCCGGCATCGAATCCCAGCAATTGTTGCTGGATATCAACAACGGTCAGGCAGCAGCCGTTAATCGCAATGCTGTCACCAATTTGAATTTGCCCCTCGTAGATCGGTGCTCGAACGACCAGCCGGACGCCGGGCGGCCGGGAGATGACATCGGCCACTTCTGCTCGAGTCTCGACAATTCCCGCAAACATAACGATTTCCCTTCCGGATGATCGCCTGGTAATTCACTCGGGCTGGCCCTACCGGCCCGCTAGGCAGACTCGACAAAATCAGCCACAATAGCGTCAATCAGACTGGGGCGGCAGGGCCGCCAACCGGCTCCGAACTACGGCTCGGGTCCCAATCGGCCCGCTCTCGCTGGTCGCTCAGCTTTGTCAAAAGCATACCGGCCTTTGACGTCCGTCATAAGAGAATCGTAGCGGCTCGAGCCGCATCCATGAATACCGTTGGTCACACATCGAGACAGGAACCGAACCATGAGCATCATCACATCCATTCACGGCCGCCAGATTCTGGACAGTCGCGGCAACCCCACCGTCGAAGTCGAAGTCGTACTGAGCGACGGGTCGTACGGGCGAGCGG
This sequence comes from Planctomycetota bacterium, assembly GCA_024274855.1. GTDB lineage: Bacteria > Planctomycetota > Planctomycetia > Pirellulales > Pirellulaceae > JAJSAJ01. The sequence continues at coordinate 801 of JAJSAJ010000062.1, forward strand.
CTGTTCCGAGCGGTGCGAGCACGGGAATCCACGAGGCCTGGGAGTTACGCGACGAAGATGCGGGCGTATTCATGGGCAAGGGAGTTTTGAAGGCGATCGAGAACGTAAACACCAAGATCGCCGACATCCTGATCGGCAGCGACGCGACCGAGCAGGGTGAAGTGGATCGGGCGATGTGCGAGTTGGACGGTTCGGACAACAAGAAAGAGCTTGGTGCCAACGCGATTCTGGGCGTCTCGATGGCGGTCGCCAAGGCGGCGGCCCAATTCACCGAGCAACCGCTTTTACGCTACCTGGGCGGGTCCGGCGCGAATCTGCTGCCGGCACCGATGATGAACATCCTCAATGGTGGCGAACATGCCGACAACTCGGTGGACGTTCAAGAGTTCATGGTGATGCCGCTTGGGTTCGACCGGTTTTCCGACGCGTTGCGTTGTGGATTCGAAATCTTCCACAACCTGAAAGATGTACTCAAGGCCAACAAGTTGAACACATCGGTCGGGGACGAAGGCGGATTCGCGCCGAACTTGGGCAGCAACGCCGAAGCGCTCGATTTGATCGTCCAAGCCATCGAAAAGGCCGGCTACACGCCTCGCGAACATGTCTGGATCGCTCTGGATGTCGCGGCGAGCGAACTGTACGACAAGGACAGCAAGAAGTACACAATCGACGGCAAGGCTATTGACGCGAGCGGCATGACCGATCTGTTGAGCGGCTGGATCGACAAGTACCCGATCTGTTCGGTCGAGGACGGTTGTGCGGAAGACGACTGGGCCGGCTGGAAATTAATGACTGAGGCGCTCGGCAGCCGCGTGCAAGTGGTCGGCGATGACTTGTTCGTGACGAATGTCGAGCGACTGCAGCGGGGAATCGATGAAGGAATCACCAACAGCATCCTGATCAAGCTGAATCAAATCGGGACGGTAACCGAAACGATGGAGGCGGTGAAACTGGCCGCTCGCAACGGGTTCACATCGGTCATCAGCCACCGAAGTGGCGAGACGGAAGACACGACCATTGCCGACTTGGCTGTTGCATTGGGTACGGGGCAGATCAAGACCGGTTCGGCATCTCGGACCGACCGCGTATGCAAGTACAACCAGTTGCTTCGCATCGAGGAACAGCTCGGAAAATCAGCTCGGTTTGGTGGTCGGCTGTTTCCGTTCTGATTTCAGGCCCGCGTGATTAACGGCCGCTTTGCGTGGTGCTGATCAAGAGGCAGATTGATGACTTGGCTACTGCAAGAACCGCTCTACATTGCAATCCTCGGTGTGGTGGCGATCGCCATGCTGGGCTTTGCCTGGCTGCAGACCCGCTTTCAGGCGTTGCTGTACGCGA
>JAJSAJ010000833.1 GCA_024274855.1 Planctomycetota bacterium
CACACCGTTTTTGGAAGCCGCCTGCTTTAGCTGGCGGAGCCGTCACACAGTCTACCTAACGCCACGACCGCCCTCCACCACACCGTTTTTGGAAGCCGCCTGCTTTAGCTGGCGGAGCCGTCACACAGTCTACCTAACGCCGGGCGAGCCGAAAGCATTACGAAATGGGTGAACACGTTCTTGCCGTTTTGCCCGGAACGTGATCGCTAAGGATTCGCCAATCAATAACTGTCGCACGCTTCCGCGTACAGACCCCCATGGGCTTGTCCCATGGGTGAATCAGTTTCGTGAGCTAGCGCGATGTGGTGAAATGTCCTTTCCCACTTGGGAAACCATGGGGCGATTGAGCGCCGGTATGGAGAATCTCGTGGACGACGCACGGGCTGCACGCTGGAATCCGGTCCGTTGAATCGTCCGGACGCCCAGATTCCTGCCTCTTGCCGGTCGCGTTAATCCGCTGAATCTGGTACTATCTGCAGCGCGAGAGGGGAGTGAGGATGGTCCCCTCGCAGTAACCCGAGCCCCGGCGGGGCGGGCCCAAACCCAGCAGGACATGCAGCATGAGTACGCTTGCCGGTTTTGAACATATTCTTCGCGAGAATGAGCCATTGGCTCCGTACACGTGGTTGCGACTGGGTGGGGAAGCCGAGTATTTCGCGGAACCGACGTCGCTGGACGAGCTGAGTAGTCTGGTCGGCCGGTGCCGTGAAAACGAGATCCCGATCAGGATTCTGGGGGCCGGGTCCAATGTGTTGGTGCGGGATCAAGGCGTTCCCGGCGTCGTGGTTCATCTGGCTGCGGCAGCTTTCTCGGAAATCACGTGGCAGGACAACACGATGAGCGTCGGTGGGGGTGCGAAACTGGCCCACCTTGTCTCCACATCGGTACGGGAAGGATTGGCCGGCCTGGAATACCTCGTTGGAATCCCCGGTTCCGTCGGTGGAGCGCTGCACAGCAATGTGGGAACCGAAAACCATGATATCGGCCAATGGACCACACACGCCATCGTGATGACGCGAGCTGGTGAGATTCTGGAGCGAGGACGCGACGAGCTTCGATTTGCGTATCGATACAGCAGTTTGGACGATTTGGTTATCTTGCGAGCTCGCTTTGCCCTGGAACAAGAGGACAGCGCCGAACTGATTCGGCGAATGCAAACACTCTGGATCGTTAAGAAATCCAAGCAGCCGTCGAGCAGCGACGCGATGGGACGGATTTTTCGCAATCCCAGCGGGGTGCGTGCGGCGGACCTGATCGAACAGGCCGGACTGCGCGGTGCGAAAGTCGATACTGCCGGAATCAGCGAAAAACATGCGAATTTCATCATTGTCCAACCGGGTGGAGCCAGCGAACACGTCCTTCGATTGATCGATCTGGTTCGCAGCCAGGTCCGAGAACGGCTCGGAGTCGAACTGGAAACAAGTATCGAGATCTGGTAATAGAGGTCCCTGGCAGACGTCACCTGCGTGGTTTCGGAAGAATGGTTTCTCCCATACTGCCTAGCTTTCCTGTAGTTAATGCCATCATGGAGGGTGGTCATGAGCAGCACCAAGAAGCAATCGGGATGGGTCAAGCGGGTCGCGTCATCGGGACGTTTGCTGATTATGCCCATTCTGGGTAATGGCAGCGGCCCCCTGATTGCGGTCACTTTTCTGGTCATGATGCTGTGTGGCTGGTACTTCGGGTGGCATAAATGGGGCCGGGCGATCACGGCCGGTCCCAAGTACAGGTTGACAGCCAAGAGTCTGGAAATCACGGGCCAGCCATCGTGGATTGCGGCCGATATTCGGGCCGAGGTGATGCGGGATGGCAGCTTGGGCGAATTGTCTGTTTTGGACCCGGACTTGACCAAGCGTATCGCTCGGGCATTTGAATTGCACACCTGGGTAGCACGCGTGCGTCGCGTGGCAAAACGGCCAGGGAAGACGGCGCCGCGCATCCTGGTCGATCTGGTTTACCGCGAGCCGATCGTAATGGTCAAGACACTCGATGGATTCTGGCCGATCGACACGGAGGGTGTTTTGCTTCCGCCGAACGATTTTTCTCCAAGCCAAACGCGTGCCTACTTGCGTGTATGGGGTGGCCGGCGGCAGCCGCTCGGCCCCGTTGGCACTCCGTTTGGCGATGCGTCGATTGCCGGTGCGGCTCGCGTAGCCAGTGCTTTGCGGGACGTCTGGCGAAAACTGGGATTGGAGTGGATTCTGGTCCAGCGAGCAGCGCCCCAGATCAGCGATCGCCCAGCTCCACCCACATTCGTGCTGTTGCCGGCTGGAACATCGTCCGCGGTCGTGCAGCGACGTGCGAGCCAACGTGCCGCCCAATCGCTGATCGAGAGCGGCAGACTCGTTGAAGTACGCTGGGGGCACGCCCCCGGGCGCGAAGTGGCTGGGGAAGCGAGTGCAGCCGAGAAAATCGGACGGTTGGTCCAATTGGTTCAGCAGCGGGGGCCGCTGGATGCACAAACAAAATCACTCGTGATCGACCTGCGGCCACGTCCGGGGCTCACGGTTACCGCAAGACGCTCGACCGAAGCCCCCGGACCACTTCGATAGGATCACGTCGACACAGCCACGCTTCGTCGGTCGGCGAGATCAACCGATCAGAACGGCCAGAATTCCGCCTAGCGAATGCGGTGATCGCTAGATTCGCGATCCTTCCGATGGAGCTGATCCTTTAGCTCTTCCCGTATCACGGGCATTTCCGCAGGTGCCTCAATACCGATCCGCACGCCACCGCCGGTGATCCGAACCACGGTCACCGTG
>JAJSAJ010000834.1 GCA_024274855.1 Planctomycetota bacterium
ATTCGAGCGGTTGGATCCTCACGCGATCGAGGCCATGACGGGTGGGCCGGTCGTGCACGATCATCATGGCTTGGCGACTGTCGATCTGTTTCAAGGTACGCGACCCTGTTTCCACGGCTGCTGGCTCAGCCGTGGAATGGCTAGGCAAATGGCGATTGGTTCGGCTGCGGTGATGGCCGAGAAAGACCCCAAGAAAGCGGCCGCATTGCAAGACAAACTGATAATGCAAGCTCTTAAGGAGACGGTGATGCACGAGGTCGGGCACACCCTGGGTCTGCGCCATAATTTCAAGGGGAGCAAGCTGTTGGGTATTGCGGAAATGAATGATTCGGCGAAGACAGCCCAGGTTGGGATGGTCGCTTCCGTGATGGACTATAACGCGGCGAACATCGTTCCCAAAGGGACCCGGCAGGGGGACTTCTATTCGACAACGATTGGACCGTATGATATTTGGGCAATTCAATACGGTTACACACCGTTTTCGGGTGGGACACTTGGTGAAGTAAAACAGTTACAGACAATCGCCGCCCGCAGCGGCGAACCGCAATTGGCATTTGCGACCGATGAGGATACGACATCCTTGTCACCTGATCCCGACTCGAATCGGTTCGATCTTGGTCAAGACGCGATTCAATGGGCACGCAATCAAGCAACGCTGGTCTCGCAATTGATGCCGGGCCTGGTCGATCGCATGACCAAGCCGGGTGAGAACTACGCACGGGTCCGCCGTGCGTTCAATGTTCTGCTATCCCAGCACGGAACCAGCATGTACTTTGTGGCTCGCTACGTGGGGGGGATCTACACGAGCCGAAGTCACAAGGGAGACAAGGATGCTAAAGCCCCGTTCCGGCCGGTTGAAGTAGCTCGGCAGCGGGATTCACTGAATCTGTTGCTTGAACAGGTATTCGGGCCAAAAGCCTACAACTTTCCGACCGAAATCTACGGCTATCTCATGCCGTCGAACTGGGAGCATTGGGGTGTCGAATATGACGAGCGTCGCGACCTGCCGTTGCATGACACCGTGCTGATGTGGCAGGCTCGCATCCTGAGCCATCTACTTTCGTCCCTCACTCTGGAGCGTCTGAAAGACATCGAACTCAAGACGCCGCCCGACAAAGAAGTCTTGACTGCCGCCGAGCTGATTGAAAAACTGATGCGGTCGATTTTCGCTGAGGTCGACACGATACAACCGGGCAAGTATACGAATCGGAAGCCGGCGATTGGTGACCTTCGCCGCAATTTGCAACGCGAGTTTCTGGGTAGAATATCGAACATGGCACTCGGCCGCACCAGGGCTCCAGAGGATTGCCAGGCGATCGCGTTTGCCGAACTGACATCGTTGAAAAAGCGGATTGACAAACAGTTGGCTTCAAAGGTCCAGTTTGACAGTTACACGCGTGCTCACCTGCTGGAAACTTCTGAACGCATCGAAAAAGTACTCGACGCTCACGTCACATTCCAGGGCATATGACACCCAGGGCGACCGGGTCGCAACCAGTTCTTCGTAGGTCGGCTGCCCTGTAGCTTGAGAGACTTTGGTTCCCACGGGACAAGCCTGTGGGGGACCGGGGCCGACGCGCCGTCTTCACGCACCGGTGGTCGGCGATCGCCGATCGCCGATCGCTCTTCGAATCTGCTATAATGCGGCGTCTTGACTCAGTAGTGCTTGGGGCGGCTTGCCGTGGTTTTGGGTGATCGTAGAGAAACCGCCGAGCACGAGTCCACACGTATCGAGCGCGAGCCGAACGACTGGTTTGGACGCATTCGGCTCCAATCGGCTTAGTAGCTGGCTTTGTCCGAACACGTGTCAAGCGTGTCGCGTTAACCGTTCAAAGCCGACTCTCACTGGAGGTGAGCACGGTGAAAATGATCTTGGCGATTATTCAGCCCACGAAATTGAACGCGGTTCGCGAAGCGCTTGTAAAAGCGGGGGTCGAACGGATGACGGTCTGTGATGCTCAGGGATTTGCGCGTCAAAGGGGTCAGACTGAACTGTATCGGGGCGTTGAATACAAGACGCAATTGCTCCGAAAGATCGCTCTGGAAATCGCCGTCAACGACGATTTCGTCGACCGGACACTCGATATTCTGACCCAAGTTGCTCGAACGGGCGTCGAGGGGAACATCGGTGATGGAAAGATATTCGTTTTGCCTCTGGACAGCGCGACGCGTATCAGTGACCGGGTTGGCGGTGCCGAGGCGGTCTGAAGCGACAGAGGCCAAGTTCGACGACATGGCACGCGCGATGCCGGGCTAGTCTGATCCGGTCGGCTGATCGCGCGAAGGGCTGAAGCCCGGTAGGCCGGCTTCATCATGCTCCAGAGCCGGAAGGCTGTACCGTTGTTCGTCGCGCAGGACATAGACGTCGTCCAACTCCGTCAAGTCGACATCACGACGTAACAGCAGGTAAATAGCCGCTACCGCGGCCCAGAAAAAGCTGTAACGAAATGCCGACGCGATTGTCAGAACCAGACCGTTGAAGAGGTTAACCGCCGACAACCCCATTGTGGCCGACATGCTCGGACGATTCGCCATTTGCCGGAGCAATTCGGGCAGATCGGTACCTGTCCAGGAAATCGCCCAATAGCTGAGCTGAATAACCCATTCGGCAAAATACTCGACCAGCATGAAGCCAAGCGATCCAAACAGAAGGGCGACGGCTGCATAAAACAAGTACCGAAGTGGACAACCAAATACATAGCTGAAACAGCGTTGGTTTGCCTCGAAAACATCCCCCATTTTTTCGGCACTCGTGGCCCCCCACATCAAAGGCCAACCGACTCCCAAGCCGAGCAGCAGAATTGCCGCCATAAGACCGCCTAGCAGCACAAGTCCCCAAAGTATTCCAGCTACGAGCAGCCCTGGATCCCATCGCATCAGCCATCCGAAGGGCGCGACGAAAATCAAGACCACTAGAATCCCAAAGAAGGGAAACAGCGGCCCCACGACATAGGCGAAAAGCCGACGGGCCGCGAATCGAACGGATTCCACCAGACCTTCACGCTCTTCTACGCCAAATCGAACGACGCCAATGCGCGTCATGGCGCCACCGAGCAAGCCCCATACCAGGAGCGTCCATAGGGCGCCGATCGAGTAGTAACCAAGCTCGCGCCACGACCGATCGCCACGAACCAATCGCGAAAATGGCTCAACCGCCTGGACGAAGACCTGCTGCATCGGTGCCGTGAAGGCGAGCCCTTCGGAAGGGATCAACCCGGGCCAGGATTTGATATGCTCCCAGCCGGCTGCCTCGCCCGCCCATGTGTGATTTATCTCGACCGCCTGGCGGAGGTCGGTTCCCGCTTCGTCTGGGGACAGCACCGTTTCGGCCAGGATCCATCCGAGCGGCGACAACAAGACGCCTGCAGTTGCCAGCATTAGCATCGAGGGCTTGGTTGCCAGACCGAAGACTCGCAGAATCATGAGCCACGGAAAAATATCATGCCAGGCGACTGCGCCCAGCTTGATTTTCTCGTTGGACATGTCGAGTATCCCCGTTGATTACTTGAGTCACCTATCGGGATCGCACGAACCAATGGCAGCACATTATACGGTAAGAACCCAAGAAAGAGGAGCGGGTCTACCGGACCGCAATGCCCGTCGCTTCCGAGCCTGGTGCAACGCGTGGAAAGCCCTCGTCACTCAGTCTGGCTCGTCCGAATTATCCCAATCCAGCTCGGCTTCCGGGTCGACAACCAAGCCATACTCCTCACCCAGCCAGCGGCCCAGATCGACCAATCGGCAACGGTGCGAGCAGAAGTGCATGGCTTCGCTTCGTTCCGAATCGAATTGGTGCTTGCAAATTGGACACGTCAGAGTTGCCATGGCTTGATTGGACCTGTCCTCGCTAAAGTCACGTCTCGCTAAAGTCAATGGCTGTTCAGCGGGACACGTCGTCTCCAAAACGGAGGTCGGCCACGAACTATTTACACCGAGCCGAAACTTGTTTGGCGTTCGGCTTGTTTCCAGAGGGTTTCTTGGAAGCGGAAGAATCGGTTTTCGAGTCGGATGATTCCGACGATTTCGAGGCGGCCTTTTTTTCCGATTCAGCCCTTTTCTTATAGTCCGCGCTGCGGTAGTCCGTCTGATAGAAACCGGAGCCTTTGAATACAATTGCAGCTCCGGGACCGATCAACCGCCTGAGCTTAAGGCGACCGCATTTCGGACACTTCCGTTTGATCGGATCGTTGATGCCCTGGAACAACTCGAACGTATGATCACATTCGTCGCACTGGTAGTCATAAGTTGGCACGGCTATCTCCTGGTGATTTTCAATGGCGTGGGGGCACGAGTAAGTAATGAAAACACGTTCGTCACTTACCTGCCGAGCTCGTCTTTATTCGATTTAGATTCCTGTCATGGTGAGGAATCGTCCACTCGTGTCTCGACAGGTGGCGCGGCAATGAGAACCTGCGAAGGGCGAACGACCCGATCGTGCAGTCGATAGCCGACCGTGGCGACGTGGGTCACCGTACCGGGCGGGTGCGTGGCACTCGGGGCTTGCCCGATGGTCTCATGTAAATGGGGATCGAACTGCAGCCCTTCGGCTGGTATTGGTTCACAATCGTGGCGTTTCAGAACGCCGATCAGCTGTTCAGCGACCATTTTAACGCCATCCAACAACGCGGTGGCGTTATGATTCTGTTCGGCCGCTTCGATAGCGCGCTGCAGGTTGTCGACAACAGGCAGCAGGTCACGCATCAGCTCAATGCCGGCAAAGCGGCGTTCATCCTCAATCGTCCGGTGGGCTCTCTTACGGAAGTTCTCGAGTTCCGCTTGCAGCCGCAGGACTTTGTCCTGCGAGGTTTGCAGTTCGGCCTTGAGCGACTCGCTTGCCATCGTGTCTCCTGCAATTGCATCCACGCCATCGATATTTTCTTGATAATCCTCGGGCGGCCCGGCAGCTTCATTCAACGGTTGCGTCTCGGCATCCGCTGATTCGTTGGATCCGGACCGCGACGGCGCGTTTTGCCGGCTCGCCGCTTGTTCGTCGTGGTTTGAGTCGTTCGTCATCACGATCGATTATCCTCAATCTGTTTCTCGTCGTCCGGCGCGAAGTACTGACGCAGCTTTTCAAGAAAGCTCTCGCGATGAGGTGTCACGTTCGCCTGATCAAGTTACGCAAGCTGACGCAGCAGGTCCTCCTGTTTCGGTGTCAGCTTGCTGGGGACTTCAATGTGTGTTTGTACAAGCAGGTCGCCACGCGAACCGCCTCGCGGATCGGGCATTCCGTTGCCTCGGATCTTGAAGACGTGGCCGGACTGCGTCCCGGCCGGGATTGTCAATTCTGCTCGGTCTTCAAGTGTTGGTACTTCGATCCGCGCCCCGAGTGCCGCCTGGCTGTAGGCAATGGGCAGTTGCAAAATCAGGTGTCG
>JAJSAJ010000835.1 GCA_024274855.1 Planctomycetota bacterium
CCTCGGTGGAATATTCATCGATTACATACAGCTGATCAGCCCACCGGACAACAAGCAAAACCGAGAGAACCAGCTTGCCGGAATAATGCGCCGCATGAAGCTACTTGCCGCCGACCTCCATGTGCCCGTCTTCACGGCTTCGCAGCTAAACCGGAAAGAGGAAACGCCAAAACAAAGCAACCTGCGCGGCTCCGGCGCAATCGAACAAGACTCGAATAATGTGATCTTGCTCCACCCCGACAACTCGGACGCGCCAACGGTCGACATGACCGTCGTGGTTTCAAAACAACGAAACGGCAGTCGCGAGACGCTGACCTTCGCCTGGGACAAGCCGCTCTTCCGCATCCGAGAGACCGACGAGCCGCTCGCAGCGTTTGCTAAGTATGCCCCCAAGTACCACGACGTTGACGAAGATGACTTGCCGGCGATTGTCAAAAAGAGCCGTAACGAACAACCATCCTGGGACTGATACTGAAAGGATAAAGCCGATGATTCACACACCAACCCTAGGCGACCGCATCGAGGCCGGCGCACTTGCCGGAACGGTTGTCGGAACCGAGAACCGATCGACCGGCCCCCGAGCCGCCGGCCGCACGGAACCGCACCTTTGCATTGTAACGGACGGACCAGGCCCCGACGCCTGGCGATGGATAGCCGTGGCGGCCGTCACGAAAACAACGCCGGATCCAGTCGCCGCCGAACTCGCCCGGCTGCTTAAGAAATACGGACGCAAGACGCTTGACCGAGTACTCGGCCAACTCAGCCACTGACCACGGACATGCCACACTGACACGAACAAGCCACACGCAAGACATGCTCACACAAGGCAACAAATAGCGCGTTCCGACCATGGTTTCACAACCCGCGTCGTTAAGGGCACGCGATCAAGCCGGAAAGAATGATGTCACCCAGTGACAACCAACAGACACACGCCGGCAGAACAGACCATTACCATCGAACTGGTCGGAGGGCCACTAGACGGCGCTACCATCACGCGACCAGCAAAGCGGCCCTTGCCGGTCCACATGGAAACATCACACGACGACCGCGTTCATATCTGGTTCGGGTCGGTCTGGCCAAAAAAACTCACTTACCGTGGAACTCTTTCCCAACACGATGCGGTCGCTATGTTGGCACGTATCGAACAATGCGTGCCGGAGCTCCTGAAACCCACCACCTGACACGGTTGCCATCGAGCCTACTTCACTCCAACACCCTCAAGGAACCAAATGATGTATGAACGCCTGGTAATTCCCATGCCCCAAACTGCAATTGATGACGAATTGACACAGAAACTCACGCTATTCAACGCGTCCATTGACCAACTCGAGAACCGAGCCGCACGCCATGACGAAGCGGAAAGCCAGCTGCTGGAGAACCTGGCCGAGATTACCCCGAACGAACTGCGACAACAACGCGACCAGCTTCAGAACGATTCGTTTGACCTGGCCAACGAAGCCCTTGCCCTGATCGCGCAACGCCGCCATTTGTTGACCGATGCGGCCGAAGCCATCGAAGGACGATTGCCAGAGCTGGAAGAGGCCATTGAGGCAGCACGCACGAAAGCCGATAAGGCCCTCAGAAAAGCCGGATACGGACCGGGCCGACACGCTGACTATGCGACCCAGCGAACGATTCGGGATCGTCAGCACCGCTTTAAGATCAATGAAACCGAGCCTGTGCTGAACGCCTTGCGCCAGACGATGGTCGCCAAAACCGAGCTGCACAATTACCAGACCTGGCAAGAGACATGCGAGCAGCTCGACAAAGCGGTCCAAGCTGATCGACACGGAGTCGCGCGACAAATCCTAGGGATTCGCGTACAATCGAACGCGGTGAAACGGCCCAGATCGCCCCGGCGCGTGCCACCGTTGACCGTTTGACACCACAATAACCACCGCTGACGAAAGGAAAAGATAAATGACCCAGGAAGTGCAACCTCGGTGGGAACCGAACCGAGCGCTGAAGCTTGAGCGCATGGCTGTACCGGCCGGGTGGTTGACACGATCACTCCACAATGCCGGAGGCCGCGCGTTAGCATTTGTGCCCGACGAAGAACACCGATGGAACTGGGAGGCCGCTCCGAGCCCACCACGGCCCGGGCAACACTTTACGTTGAGCCCCACGCCACCGCCAACGGTGACGACGGAGACGACACTAGGCCAACACATCCGACTCCGACGCCCAACGCAGATCCGGCCACAACGCCGCTTCGAATAAATTACGGGGTTGAGCCAGTTGCAGCCCGGTTGAGAAAGTGGCAACCGATGCTGGCACCCATTCCGGCCGGTTGTGTTGACGGGAAACGACACGACGCGGCCGGAGGCTCCCCCGAAGCCCCAGAAATCTTTTAGGTACTACTTTTCCATTGGGACGCGCGCCCCCTATGGGAACTACCGCCAAAACACACAAACTTTCCTTCCACGGTTTTTTTTCCCGACATGTGCGCGAGTCAAACACAAAACCCTGTAAAACAAGGACGAGGTTTGAAGAACCGGTTGAGATAACCACCGAAACGGCCACTGCGGACAAAACACCTCGGCCAAGGGCGAACGCTCCGTGAACTCCACTCGGCAACCAAACCCCCCACCCTTGAGGAAATCGCAAGTGATGTCGA
>JAJSAJ010000836.1 GCA_024274855.1 Planctomycetota bacterium
AAGCCAAGAGGCCGACACGTATGCATTTGGGCGTATAGGCCCGTTTTGAAAACGACGTGGGCGTAACGTTGTCAAGATTCAACAGCAGGCACCAAACAGCAATCCTCTCCGGTGTCTCTGCTACCTTCTGTTCAAACCGACCTCTGTATATGCCATCGACACAATAGGCAGATACATTTGGACCTCGTCAGTCCCGACCCGTACAACACACAAGACTCGCAACCTACCCACTTTCGCTGATACCCCAAGACTCCCATATGGTGATGCGAATCAAGTTTGCCGGTCGATTATACCGATTACACAAGAAGTAAGGAACTAAGTTGTAAGGACTTCCGGACATGAACGACGCGTACTGGGGATTCAACCATCCCCCGTTTCAAGGTACTCCGACCGAACCGTTCTTCCACTGTGGTCAGATCCACGAAGAGGCCCTGGCGCGGCTTCGGTTTCTCGCTGAGAACCAACGCTCGTTGGGCTTGCTTGTCGGAGCCTCTGGCAGCGGAAAAACGTCGCTCCTGCACGCCTTTGCTCGTAGCGCCGCACAGAACGGCGAGCGGGTCGTCCTGATGGATCTATCAAGCCTTGGTCCGGACCAGCTGATCCAGCAACTGGCCCACCACATCGGCATCCGACTTGGCAATGCCACCACGCCGTTTGCAACCTGGCGGGCTCTGGTTGATCGTCTGGCAGAATACGGGTACCAACGATCTCCGACGGTTCTGTTACTGGACAATGCCGACGAGGCATCGCGAAACGTGCTTGGGCATGTTGTCCGCCTGCTCCAATTCGAGCCTGCAATTCGCTCGCCGTTGACGATCATCCTGGCCGCCAACACAAATCGTTTCCGTCGTATTGGTCAACGACTCTTGGACATTTCCGAGCTTCGACTCGAGTTGGGCGCGTGGTCCGCGGCCGAAACGGCTGAGTATCTCGACGCGGCACTGCAATCCGCGGGGGCCACCCGAACGCTATTTGACGATGCTGCCGCCGTCCGCCTGCAGATCTTCAGCGGCGGTTTGGCCAGTAGCACTCGGCGTCTGGCCGAATCGGCGTTGGCGATCGGAGTCACCAGGAATCGGTCGCACATCGATGTGGCCACGGTCGACGCCGCATATAAGCAGGTCTGCATGGAATCCTGCGTCGGAATACTCGAGGGGCTGGCGGCCGCGTGAGCCATGTCCCAAACACCGATTCCGCCAAGGTTCAGACCCTCCTGCATCGACATTCTGCTTGACACGTCCCAGAATCCGAACGGCAGTGACACCGTTGCACTTGGCAAGCCATCTCCCAATCCAGAGCCAGCGACACGAGTGCCATCGAACCCGCCTCGCACACGTCCGCCGGACTCAGCCGGCTTCATCTATGAAACCTCAACATCCTCTACTTGCTTGACCGAGCGTTGGTGATCGGAGAAACTAGTGCCGTGCCACAGCCGGTTTTTTTAGTCTGGTGGCACTGGCCATTCCAGCGCTCGGGAGGCAATGTAAGAGGCCGGGAACCACCGGCGGAGCCGATGCCTCTCGATCTTGCTGTGTTGCCAATGCACAAGCAATTACCCGGGTAGGTAGCGTTCGGTTCGAGATATGGCCATCGATTATAACTGTCATACGAACGATCCTCATATTCAACGGGAAATGCCATGAACAGCTCGGAACATCCTGCTCTCGGTGTTGCCATCCATGGAGTCGGCGCTGTTGCCTACGCGCACGCGGCCAGCTGGAAAAAAAACCCGCATGCGAAAATCGTTTCGGTCAGCAGCCGGAATCGCGAAAGCGCTCAGAAACTGGTTGACGCACTTGACTTGCAGTGCACGGTTCACGACGACTATCGCCAAGTCCTGGATGACGAGCGAGTCAATATTGTGAACATCAGCGGGCCGAATCATGTTCATGCCGAACAGGCAATCGCGGCAGCCGACTCCGGCCGCCATATCCTGGTCGAAAAACCGATGGTCCTGACCATGGACGAGAATCGTGCATTGCGCGATGCGGTCACGAAGGCAGGCGTCAAGAGTATTGTCAGCTTTGTCCTTCGCTGGAACCCGTTGTTCGACAGCCTGAAGTCTCTGCTGGCTGCCGGGTCAATCGGCGATCTTTTCTATGCCGAAGTCGATTACTGGCACGGACTCGACCCGTCCTATCATTGCTGGGCTTGGGCGTCTCGAAAGGCAACCGGCGGCAGCTCGATGTTGATGGGTGGTTGTCATGCGGTGGACGCGCTTCGGTGGTTTGTCAATGATGATGCGGTTGAAGTATCCGCCATCGCGAACAACCACAAGGGGCTTTATGAATACGATGCGAATGTGGTCGCCATGGTCAAGTTCCGAAGCGGCCTTATTGCCAAAACATCGGTCCTGTTCGACGCCAAGATGCCCTACACATTCAACGTCGATCTGATAGGGACCGAGGGTGCCATCCGTGACAACCGATTCTTCGCGCCCAAGCTACTTGCGAAACAGACACATTGGGGAACGTTCCCAACAATCATGCCCGACTCGGCCGATGTACACCACCATCCGTTTGATGCGCAAATAGACCACTTTGTCGACTGTATCCTCGAAAATCGAGAATCACATTGCAACATTGCAGACTCGTATCAAACGCATGAATTGTGTCTGGCGATCGATCAGTCGGTCGCCAATGGAGGCCATCCAGTCAGCTTGCCACTATGATTTTCGGCATGAACGCAGCAGTTAACAGGGCAGAACAGCCACCAGCCAGGTGGGGGCGACTGGTTGAACCCCATCGGTGCACGATCGAGTGAGCGTCGTTGACGTGGGAGAGCGAAACTCCGGCTGCGCCGGGACGTCCCGAGGGTTTCTTACTTTGTAGCCGTTCACGCCGCTGGGGTCTGACGCAATTTTCGGCGGAGAAAGCGTTCATTTACGCAAACGCATTTTGTCGCCGAAAATGGGTCTGACCCCTTGGAAGCGAACCGGCGGCCTACATTCCGTGAATGGTTACCCTATTTTCACGGCTCGCCAGGAGGCTCGCCCTCCCGTTTTCGGGACACACTCTTAGGTCCGGGACCTGGCAACTGAAGCCTTTCGGCCGAAGCCCTCATTGGGCCTCGCGTGGCAAACTCACGACTTGCTCGCCCACCGCAACACGGGCCCTTCAAGCAAGTGTACAATGAATGACTGGCTGGCCGTACCGTTCGGGCAGCCAATCATCCGCCAAGTCACGCCAGGCGAAGAAAGTCGGCAACCGATTTTGGGAGGTAATTCAATGAGCAGAAACTCGAGACGAACATCGCGACGCCAATTCACGAAATCCGTTGCCGGCGCGACACTGGGGACATTCGCGGCACCAGCCATTCTGCGAGCGAGGAATCTGAACGACAAATTGAACATCGCTGTCATCGGCGCCGGCGGGCGAGGCGCCGCGGATACCCGACAGGTCGATTCCGAAAACATCGTCGCGCTCTGCGATGTCAACGAAAAGAACTTGGATCGGGCGGCGAAGCGATATCCGAAAGCACGCAAACTGGTCGACTTCCGCCAAGTATTTGATCACGCCGGCGAGTTTGATGCGGTAATCGTCGCGACATGCGAACATACACATGCCATGGCGACAATGCTGGCCTTGAAACATAAGAAGCACGTCTATTGCGAAAAACCCTTGACCCACGATGTCTGGGAAGCACGCCAGATTCGTCTGGAAGCTGCCAAAGCCGGCGTTGCGACTCAAATGGGTATTCAAATCCACGCACGAGACAACTACCGACAAGTTGTCGAACTGATCCAGACCGGTGCTATCGGGCCCGTGCGCGAAGTTCACGTTTGGGTTTCCCGCGCGTGGGGCTGGCAGAGCAAAGAGGATGCGAAAAAAAATCACGACCGAGTCTTCGTGACCGAACGTCCGAAGGCATCGATGCCGATTCCGCCTGGATTACATTGGGATCTCTGGATTGGTCCAGCCCCCTATCGCCAATTCAATGACATCTACTTTCCGGGCCCGAAATGGTATCGCTGGTGGGATTTCGGCAATGGCACCATGAGCGACCTTGGTAGCCACTGGATCGATTTGCCGTTCTGGGCATTGAAACTCGATTATCCGCGCACCATCGAAGCAAGTGGACCGAAACCCAATCCAGAAATTGCACCCGCTTCAATGACCGCGACCTATGAATACGGTCGCCGCGGCGAACTCCCACCGGTCAAACTCACCTGGTATCAAGGTGCCTACAAACCGAAAATCTGGGAGAAAGGCGATATCCCGCAATGGGGCTCTGGCCATCTGTTTGTCGGCGAGAAAGGCATGCTGCTGTCCGACTACGGGAAACATGTCCTGTTGCCCAAAGAACAATTTGCCGATTTCAAGAAGCCTGAACCGTTTCTGCCACGCATCGCATCGCATCACGGCGAGTGGGTCGAAGCGTGTAAACATGGCACACCAACCGGAGCAAACTTCGAGTATTCCGGATTACTTACGGAAGCAAATCACTTGGGTAACGTTGCATTCCTGGTCGGCAAGAAACTGCATTGGGATCCGACCAAGATGCAAGTGACAAACGCCCCGGAAGCAGCCAACTTGATTCGCCGCCCCTATCGCGATGGTTGGCAACTCGGTTGACGCGGCTCGAGACAGACAAATTGCGAAGTCGCTCGCTATTCCAGGGGTCACCGAATGTGTAACCGTTCACGAAATGTAGGCCACCGGTTCGCTTCCAAGGGGTCAGACCCATTTTCGGCGACAAGATGCGTTCGCGTAAAGGAACGCTTTCTCCGCCGAAAATTGCGTCAGACCCCAGCGGCGTGAACGGCTACCCGAATGTTTTTGTTCGGTGACCCCGATTCTTATGGGGTATGGCCGGCAAGCGTCGGGGACTGTTGGCCGACGTGTCCCGACAACACATCGGCAGACGGAATGATTGTCTCACAGCCTGAGACACTGCTCTTCTCCAATCCGTGGGCCCGCATTGCCACCTGCAAGCAACCCAGCCGCGGGGCGTTCCGTCTCATCCCCTGACGAATTGTTTACCAGTCACTATCATGGTACCGTCTATTGTCGGCCATCGGGACTAGTCACCATGGAGACTGGATCGCTCGATTGGCACCCGGGATGCCGTCTCCGCGACCCCCGCACTTCAGAACATCGAGAGTATCATGAACGGTCATTCGGAACCTGTCCTTTCCCGTGTCGAAACATGTGCCATCGAGAAATCACCGCTTGCCCCCCTTTATCTTCCCGAGGAACAACTGCCGGTGATCACGGTCAGTAATTTCCCGGCACTCGGCCAGCTGATTGCAATGCGTTTCATCGAGTGGGTTCAGCAGAATCCAGGCGGAGTAATCTCTCTGCCGACCGGCAAGACACCTGAACATTTCATCAAATGGGTTCAGAAGCTTCTGAGGACTTGGGAAACCCCGGAAACCCGTACGTTGGTCGAGCAGAACGGGATCGATCCTGGCATGAAGCCGAATATGCGAAGCCTTCATTTTGTTCAGATTGACGAGTTCTATCCGATTCAACCGGCGCAGAAGAACAGTTTTCACCACTACGTCAAGAAATATTACATCGACCAGATGGGATTGGACCCCGCCAAAGCGCTTCTGATGAACTGCCGAGAGATCGGGCTATCGCGCCGCGAAACGCTCGAATCGGTCTGGCCCGAATTGACGGTCGACTTGTCTCTGCGAACCCGCCAGGCCGCGACCAGTCTCGAACGCCTGCAACAAGACGTACTCTGCAGGATCGATGACTGGTGTCAGATGCGTGAAGATCAAATTCGATCACTCGGTGGATTAGGGTTTTTCCTCGGTGGCATCGGACCAGACGGTCACATCGGATTCAACATTCGTGGGTCTGATCACTTTTCGACGACGCGATTAATGGCAACCAACTATGAAACCCAGGCAGCGGCGGCCGGTGACCTGGGCGGAATGGAGGTATCGCGCAAACGTCTTGTCATCACAATCGGGCTCGGAACGATCACATACAATGCCGATTGCGCGGCGATCATCATTGCGGCCGGCGAGGCAAAGGCCGGCGTTGTCGCCGACGCGATTCAAGGCCCAACCAGCATTCGGATTCCGGCAAGCTCACTCCGCTCGTTACCAAACGCGAGGTTCTACATTACACTCGGGGCCGCGAAACAGCTGCGGCGCAGACAGGTCGACCTGCTCACCCTCGCTCCCGAAGTCTCGGACCAGCAAGTCGCCAGAGCGATCATCGACCTGTCACTCGAGCATCGCAAGCCACTGTTGGAGTTGACTGAACCGGAGGGGCTGGCCGACCCCATGCTGCACGAGGTGCTTAAGCAACGCCAAGAACCATTCGGTGAACTGGTCCAAATGGTTCGCAACCAGTTGGTCAAGAACATCGAACATGGGAGCCACACATGCGAGCAGACGCGGTTTCTTCATACTGAACCACATCATGACGACCTGATGCTTGGGTACCTGCCCTACATCGTTCGCAACATGCGCAACGCAACAAATGATCATCACTTTGTCACTTTGACCAGCGGATTTACGGCCGTTACGAACAACTTCATGCTCAAGCAACTGCAGGGCCTGAAACGATGGCTCCCGTCGGCCGAGTTCGCCGAACTAAATGCCGAACATTATTTCGACAGCGACAATGAGCAGGGCCGCAACCGCGATATCTGGCAGTATCTCGACGGAATCGCGGCAAAGAACAACGATATGCAGGCGGAAGGAGCGGCCCGAAGATTGCTCAGGAACCTGATGGAAGCATTTGACGAATCGGATCTCGATTCCATCCGCGACCGGATGACCGAGCTTGAGCACTATTTCGCAAGCGTCTATCCGGGACGAAAGGACTCGAGTGCGATTCAGCGGCTGAAAGGCATGTGTCGAGAATGGGAAGCTGAGACGCTCTGGGGCTATTTCGGGTGGCAGTCATCCCACATCCGCCACCTGCGACTCGGATTCTATACGGGTGACATCTTTGTTCCTGAACCGACCGTCACGCGGGACGTCCAGCCTGTCCTGGACCTGATGGACGAAGTGCGTCCGGACGTCATTTCGTGTGCCCTCGACCCGGAAGCAAGTGGCCCCGATACCCACTACAAAGTCATGCAAGCGATCAGCGAGGCCACGAATCGCTATGTGGAAGAGCACGACCGGAACGACGTCCGCATCTGGGGATATCGCAACGTCTGGTTCCGGTTCCATCCGAGCGAGGCGAATGTTTACGTGCCGGTGTCGCTGAACATGCTGTCCGTTATGGAAAGTGCATTTCTCAACACGTTTGTGTCTCAACGTGAAGCGTCGTTCCCAAGCTATGCCCATGACGGGCCGTTCTGCGAACTGGCTCAACAAATCCAAGTTGATCAGTATCACATCCTGAAAACATGCCTTGGTCGCGCCTGGTTTGCCGAGCATCCAAGCGCCATTATTCGCGGTGCTCGAGGGTTCGTCTATCTGCGGGAGATGACGAGTGACGAGTTCAGCCTGACGGCACGTAGCCTACGAAAAGCGGCCGAAGATCTTTGATTCTTGCATGCCGCACCTACCTGCTCTACAATCAGAACAACACTAGCTGTCTTGGTGGTGCTCCTCGTTTGAGCGCAGGTCGATGTTTCGTCGACCGGGTCCTGCTGGGCTTTCACACAGATGGCCGCCTAGAAAAAGCGACTGCGTCGCATTATCTAGGCGGGTCGCAAGACAGCCTCGCGTATTGCGGTCGGCTCACGTCGGCCGCAATACGCTCTTTTTTCAATAACGCGGGAACTCAAACATGGGTCTGTTCAGCTGGTTGCTTTGGGGCCGCGGAAAAGGTATCAAGGAACTGGCGAGGCGTCTCGACATCGACCCGCGAGAACTTCGGCGGTTCCAACCGCAATACCGACGGTTTACGATCCCGAAACGGTCCCAAGGCTATCGCGAGATCCTTGCACCAAATGACGCTACGAAGAAACTTCAGCGCCGAATCCTGCGAAGCCTGCTGGCAAGACTGAAAGCACACGACGCGGCAACCGGGTTCGAACGCGGACACTCGATCGTCACCAATGCGATGCCTCATCGGGGACAAGCAGCCGTTGTGCGTTTCGATTTGGTCGATTTCTTTCGCTCAACAACCTCCCGGCGCGTGAAACAATACTTCCGCCGCATCGGCTGGAACCGTCGAGCCACCAGGACTCTGGTTCGCCTCTGTACGTATGAAGGTGGCCTGCCACAGGGTGCGCCGACCAGTCCGCGACTGAGCAACTTGGTTAACTACCGGCTCGATACCCGATTGGCCGGCATGGCAACCACACTCGGCGCCGTCTACACGCGTTATGCCGATGACCTTACGTTTTCCCTGTCGGATGATCTGCCGACAACGAGTCGATCGAATAGACTGTTCGATCTCGCCAATCGGCAGGCGACCGATGCGACGGCAGTCCCGGGAACCATGATCGATATGCTGCCGGCGATCTCGCAACGGGTGCGATACTTGAAACGCTTTGTGCGCCAAGTGGCTGCCGATGAAGGGTACCGCGTACATCGTCGCCGAAAGATGAGTGTTCGACGACGCCATCATTGCCAGATCGTTACCGGACTGGTCGTCAACCAACGAGTCAACCTGCCTCGCAAGACTCGGCGTTGGTTGCGTGCCGTGCAACATCGAACCGATCGGCTCCAATCCAACGTGTTCGATCCCCACGCACCTGCCGACTATAGCCGCCGAAAACAACCGACACTGACACCATCGCAATTGGCCGGCTGGCGCGCATTGCAATTGATGATTGACAAACAGTCACAATAAGCACCTCACCCAAACAGCCCTTTCCCCTGCCACGACTTTACCCCCCTGCAAAGAATGCACGGCATGAAAGGATCGACCTCATGAGCTCCAACAACCTTTCACAAGACCGCCACGAGATGCGAAAACTGCCGGGGCCAAGTGACCCGAACTGCAACCTTGTGACGGACGGCAAGAGACACTACAACCGCCGCCGCTTCCTCCAACGAACCGTAACAACTGTCGTGGCTGGTCTCACCATGCCTCACATCATCCCCGACGGTGTCCTGGCAGCTCCCGGACGCCCCGGCGCGAATGATCGTGTCATCATCGGCTTTGTCGGCACCGGTGGTCGTGCTCGCCAACTGATGGACCATGTCCCGGCCGACGGCCAAATCGTTGCCATCTGCGATTGCTACCGCCAACGGTACATCGATACGCTAAAAGAAAAAAAGACGACGTGGACAACGTATCAATACTACAAGAAGATGTTCGATCAGGAGAACCTCGACGCGGTCGTTGTGGCAACGCCCGATCACGTTCGTGTGTTGCCTTGTATCCATGCGTGCCAAAATGGCCTCGATGTCTACGCGGAAAAACCACTGACATTGACAATCCATGAAGGACGCGTACTGGTTCAGGCGGCACGAAAACACAAACGCGTCTTTCAAGTCGGCTCGCAACAACGCACCATGGAAATGAACCGTTTTGCCTGCGAACTGGTCCGGAATGGAAAAATCGGTCGAATCAAGAAAGTACAGGCTGTCTGCTATCCAGGACCGCGAGTCTATCAAGGTCTGCCCGAAATGCCCGTCCCGGAAGGCGACGATTGGAGTGCCTGGCAAGCGCGAACCGAATCACGCCCCTTCAACCCGCAACTGCAGTTCGGCTGGATGCAGTGGCGAGCCTATTCGGGCGGAGAAATGACCAACTGGGGTGCCCACGGTGTTGACCAGATTCAATGGGCTTTGGGCAAAAGTCTGACCGGTCCCGTCCAGCTCTGGCCCGTGACCGACGGACCTAATGGAAAAGTCTCGATGCGATACGATGACGGTACCCAGGTCGATTTCGTTTTGGAACACGGCCCCATGGGAGGGGCCATCTTCATCGGTACGAAAGCCAAAATCGAAATCAATCGCAACAAGTTTACGACGAATCCGCAAAACTTCGTGAAAAACGGGCCGGATCCCGCAGCCGCCAAGGCATGGGAAGGGGCCGGATGGATCGCCCGGCCCCATATCCAAAACTGGCTCGATTGCATCAAGAC
>JAJSAJ010000837.1 GCA_024274855.1 Planctomycetota bacterium
GAACAGACCCCCATGGGCTCGTCCCATGGGTGAATCAGTCTCGCAGCTAAGGACTGTCGCCCTCTTCTGCGAACAGCCCCCCATGGGCTCGTCCCGTGGGTGAATCAGTCTCGCAGCTAAGGTGTCGGTCTCTTCTGCGAACAGACCCCCATGGGCTCGTCCCGTGGGTGAATCAGTCTCGCAGCTAAGGAGGATCGCCGCCTGAACGCCCCCCAGTAAACGCGACGCCAATTGATTCGCCGGCTGCTTAACGGTCAAACATCGCTCCCCGGAGCGCGATGCGGTTGGAACGCGGTACGGTGAGTCTGCTCGGATTCTCTCACGGCATTCACGGCGTCTTGGTAGAGGATTTCCTTGCAGCGGACTCTCGGTTTTCCCGGCGTTTGTTTTCGGCGCCGGTAGGTGCCGTCGGGCTGCATGACACATGCCTTGACGTTGTCGCGAAAGTACGTTTCAAGAATTGTGAGCAAACGGTGACGACAGCTTTGGGCTTCCACGGGCACGAGCAACTCAACTCGCCGGTCCAAATTGCGAGGCATCCAGTCGGCGCTCGATATGAAGACGCGGTCGCTGCCGCCGTGGTGAAAATGGAAGATTCGAGCATGTTCCCGGAAGCGATCGACAATGCTGATCACGCGGATGTTGTCACTCAAACCGGGAACTTGAGGGCGAAGGCAGCAGAGTCCGCAGATATTGAGGCGAATGCGAACTCCTTCTTGAGAGGCGGCGTAGAGCGCGTCGATAATCTGCTGATCACCCAGAGCATTGAGTTTTGCGGTAATGAACGCCTTGCCTCCCTGCCGTTTCCATTGAATCTCCGCATTGATCATTTCGATCAGTTTATCACGGAGCGTGGCGGGTGCCGTGTCGATCTTGCGAAAACGGCGCGTGTACGAATGGCTTGCAACGGCGTTGAAAAACTCAGTCGCGTCCGCTCCGAGTTCGGCATCACTGGTCAATATACTTACATCGCTGGAATACCGCGCCGCGGCCTCGCTGTAGTCTCCGGTACCAAAGTGGACATACCGTTGGATACCGGTCGGCTCGCGGCGCACAATGATACAGACTTTGGCATGGGTGCGAAGACCTTGGACCCCGTAGATTACCTGAACGGCGGATTGCTCCAGAGACTTGGCCCATTCCATCTTGTATGCGGTCCCCTGGCGTGGCTTTAGCTCAATAATCGCGGTAACGTATTTGTCGTTTTCCGCGGCGCGCCGCAGTGCTTCGACGATCAAACTGTCACCATCCGCGCCGTAGAGCGTCTGTTTGATCGCGACGACGTCAGGATCGTCGGTCGCCTCCTCGAGCAATCGAAGTACCGGCTGATAACTTTCATACGGGTGGTACAGCAGGATATCGCGTTGCGACAGTGTGTCAAAGATGCTCGTCGTCAGATCGACATCCGGTGAAGCCTGTGGCGGCCAATGTTCATACCTGAGTTTGTCGAATCCATGCAACTGCGTCAAAGGCTCGAGTGCCGCCAGATTGATCGGCCCGGTTGTGCGGTACGTGCAGTCGATCGTCACATTCAGCGACGCGAGCAGGAAGTCGAGCAGTTCGGCGCTGGCTCGTTCATCGATTTCCAAACGCACACAGTCGTTCGGTGGGGCCGGTGCGACGGACGTATTCGGGCCAGGGGACAAGTCTCCCGCAAGGTCTCGCCGTACTCGGGCATCGGCATGAGACGTGATTCGAAAAGGGATGCATTCCGCAACGATTTCGTCTGGGAAAAGACGGTCGGCGAACAGGCAAACCGCGTCTTCGAGTAACAAATACGTGTAGCCCCCTTCCGCGTAAAGAGTGAGGATGCGGAGTGAGGTGGCACCGAATGGGATAATGACATAGCGGGTGCCATTGTCTGATTGCAGTTTCGTGCAAACGCAAAGAGCTTGATTCGGAATGGGAGGAAGTTGGGCGGGAGATGCGACGGCCAGTGGCGTGAGAATCGACGCGATTTCTACTTCGAACACCTGCTCCACAATGTGCATTTGGCGGTCTGTAAGATCGTGACTCAAAACCCGCTTGATCCCCACCTCCGCCATGCCCTTCTCGACCTTGGCGAAGCATTGGTACAGATCAGTACTCATCTTCCGTGTTCGGCGGCTAATGACGCCCAGTTGTTGTTTTGGCGTCATGCCGGAAAGATCCAGGCGTCTACTGCCGCTGTCTGCCAGTAGTTTCAGGCCGCCCACTCGCACCAGGAAAAGCTCGTCAAGCTGTGCGCTGATCTGCGTAATGCACTTAAGTCGTTCCAGCAACGGCAGGTCCGCGTCATTCGCTTCGTCGAGGAGACGCTGGTGGTATTCGAGCCACGAAAGCTCCCGATTGAGATAGATGGTCGATTCATTGTCCATTGCTGGTCTGGTTCCTTTGCACATCCGACCCTCGAAGTGTACTGGCCGGATGTTGGCGTCTTGAAACGAATGTTTGACGGTATGCGGCCGATCGATGACTCGCGTCCCGCTTCTGGTTCAATCTTGTCGAGGATCTTTTTCTGGAAGACCTATAGGCCGCCGGATCCTTCTGACGGTCGTCTGCGAGCAACTCGAACTGCCGGCGTTCTGCGTGCCACACGCACGTTAAGCGTGCCACACGAAGAAGGACTGGAAAACCAAAAACTTCCTCAAAAAGCATGCCGTTCTGTTTCAACGCAAGTTGTTCCAGGGACAGGTCTTCAGCCCTGGGAATTGCGATGACCAAACGCGAGCTTTCGATCGTGCATTTGATGTTGCGAATTCGCTGGCTGCGCGAGTCATCCAATGCGACAGCCACTCGGAGAATAGCGGCCAGTTTGGCTACGGCGACACGAAGGTCCCGATCGAGTGTGGCATAACCCTCATGGTTCGGCTGAGGCGATGCTCGGCGGTGGTACCTGGCAACGAGTGCCACGAGCAGCAGGTTACTCTTGCCTAAACCGAAAATTTCACTGTGGCGAATCAAATACATCGAGTGTTTATGCATGCTTCGGTTGCTGATGTAGGCGCCGATTTCGTGGAGCAGTGCGGCCACATACAGCAAGACGGCGTAATGCGAGTCGAGATGGTGTTCGGTCTGCAACTGCTCGAATAAGGACTTGGCCAGATCGGCGACGTGCGTGGCGTGCGTCATGTCAAAGTCATACTTGCGACCGAGACTAACGGCTGAACGGATGATCTGTCGGCAAAAATCGTCCGTCCACGCGTCTTTCCGGGCCATTTCGTGCAGCAAGCCGTCCCGAAGATTGGTGTTGGTTATCAACAGTTCATCAATGTCGAATGCCTTGGCAAGCATCACATTTGTCAAGAGTGCGAGCCCGATCGTTTCCGCTTCCGGGAAACTAAGGTGATAGCGGTGGACAATGCGGTCTTCCGACAGCTCGGCAAGCTGGTTTGTAAACGCTTCCAACGCGGATACGGGTAACGTGACGGAGTCCTGATTCCGCCAGTTCGGCAGCAGTTGAGCGGCTGCAAACCGGATGTCCCCACCCATGGCAATCATCTTGGTTGGTGGCATCTGGGACAATTGTTCCGAAATTTCGTCCACGTTGCGTTTGAGCTGTCTTCTCAGAATTTGATGGACTTTGCCCGCCGGCGGTCGGTAGGCTTCCAGCGTCTTGCGGAGGCGGAGCGACCCAAGTCGGAAGGTGCGCGCCAGCAGTACGTTCCCCTCTTGGACCAGCAAGACCTCGGTGTTGCCGCCGCCAACCTCCGTGATCATGGTCTTAGCCGATGCTAACACCGAATCTGCCCGCAAGTGACGCTGGACACCCAGGTAGGTCACTCGGTTCACTTCTGCCTCATCAAGCGGTTGGATTTCAAACCCGGTTGCAATATAGACGCGGTCAATGAACGACATTCGGTTCCGTGCCTCACGGACGGCACTGGTCGCCACGACGCGGATCCGATCCGGGTCCGTAATCTGATACTCGGCCAACTTCCGCCGATAGCTGCCGAGTACGTGCACACATTCCTCGATCGTTGATTTGCGAATTGATCCGTCGGTAAAGGTGTCCCTACCCAGACTGACCGCTTGGGAGAGCGTATCGAGCGTGCGCACCTTGCCGGACGGAGCGATTTCGCCAATGGCCATTCGGATCGATGTCGCGCCGATATCGACGACGGCGACATGTTCCGGGGACGATCGTTGATGAGGCGACGGTGTATCCATCAAAGCGAGTTTCCTATCAAGAGACGAGGATGACGTGAGCCCCAATATGTGAAAGTCACGCACCGTCGGTGCGTCGTTCGCTCGCGAACAACGGGCGTGGGCCGCAACCTTGCATGCTTTCTGTTTGGCCTTGGAACCCGTTGTGGCAAGAAACCGTTTAGCCCTTTTCGACGACTTGGCGCGCCCACGCGGCCGCGCCCTTGACCGTGGCATAGTCGCCCAACTCGGCCGCGACCACATTAAATGTGTCTGCATACGATGGCATTACACGCGCGCGGGCGGTTTCCGAAACGCTCTGAACCAGTAAATCAGGCATCGCTTCAACCAGGCCGCCACCCAGCACTACGGTGTCGGGACTGAGTAAATGGACCACGTTGGCGACCGCAATGCCAATCCATGCTCCGGCCCTGCGTATGATCTGCTCCACGACCGTGTCTCCGTTGGCGATCGCATCAGCCAACACACCACTGCGAATGTTCTTTAGATCGGTGCCGGCTGCCGCGAGCAAATGGGGCGCCTCGCCACGGAAGGCCGCTTTGGCCACGTCGGCTGAAATGGCCAATCGGCTTGCCTCCGTCTCCAGGCATCCATGGCGCCCGCATCCGCAGAGATTGCCGTTTGGCCGGACTTGAACATGGCCGATCTCCATGCATGACCCCGACTTGCCGTGGATGATCTGCTTCTCGTAAACGCACCCGCCCCCAATGCCGGTCCCGGGAAAGATACCTAAGACGCAACGCGACTTGCGAGCCGCACCAAGTTGATTCTCACCAAAAACGCCCGCATCAACATCGTTCAGTACCACGGCGGGACATGAAAAGGCCGACTCCAGCTGCTCTCGCAGATTGACGTCCTTCCAGCCAAGATTCACCGCATCCAACACGATGCCTCGCTCTAAATCAACCGGACTCGGACAGCCGACACCAATGCCGCCGATTTGGTCTTGCGTAACGCCGGCCGCTTCCATCGCCTGCTGAATCGTCTGCACAATTCGATCGATACCGACCGCCGCGCCCGATTCACTCTTCGTTCGCTTGCGCTTGCGGCCTTTCACTTCAAACGCACTGTCAAGTACCGTGGCCATCATCTTGGTGCCACCTAAATCGAATCCAATCCAAAGACGTTCCGACGCGGTCCGCTTGTCCTGACTGCTCATTGATTTTTAGCTCCCGTTTATCGTGATTTGCTGCCTAGCGTGATTTGCTGTCTAGGTCATGGGATCCCGGCCTGTAGCAAGGTTCGCATCGATCAGGACGCAAGTCAGAGTGCCCCAATGGCCCGCTCCCGTTAGTCGGTGGAAGATTGTCAACAACTCAACGATCGATGAAGTTAGTACGCTCATAGAGCAGAAGTTGAGCATTTTGAGTCAAGTCTAGCGACCAACGGGAGCGGGTTATTATGATCCGAGCAGTAGAATCGCAGTGGTCCGAGGCCCAGCCTCGTTAGAGTCTTCGTTCGTAGAATGCGCACGCCGTGCGCGCATCCTGTCCGACGGACCTCCAGGTCCGCCGAGTGAACGGACGTGGGCGTCCGTTCGACAATACGGGGCGTGGCTCCGCCACTTGCGTTGCGGGCCAAACCGACCTTAGGAATACAGAATACCACAATTCGGTCAGGATGCTAATTCGCCCCGTTGAGAAAAGGGCATGAAATTGGGCTCGTGGAAGAAGTTTCCGGTCGACACCGCTATTGGGGATTCCGTGGAATCGCCCCTCAATGCCGTGAGCGGTCTTCGTACGCTCGTGAGAACGTCGGTATTCCACGAGCCTGCTCACAGTATCCGCGGCCTCCGCTTGTCGCGCACCGGTCGACGACGTGAGACAATGTCGAGCGTTTCGAGAACACCGTGACGGCAGTGCGATGCCGCAATGCCGAACCGATTTCCAGCCCACGCCGAACCGCGCAACCCCGGTTGGGATTCGCGTGGTCCGGCAGCATTTAGAGATTCGAGCGAGCGCTCTCGGACGTGGCAGCACTCGAGGTTATCGATAA
>JAJSAJ010000063.1 GCA_024274855.1 Planctomycetota bacterium
CAGCCGTTTGAGGGGTGTTTCGATTCATTCAGTCAGATGTGCCGGTATGTGGGCGGTGTCTGCGGACGTTTATCGGGCTACGGGGCCGGAGCGGCTGTTGCCAACGGCGTACCGGCGACGACGATGGGCGAGCCGGGCCATTGTGCCTATGCCGTGCGTGTGGCCCGCGGCGAGTGGATGCCGGCCTATTCGCTCAGCTGGAAACGGGGCGTCCACACGAATTTCTACGGCGGAAGCTATGGGTTGTTGATTCTGGTTGAACGGATCTTCTCGGACAAAGACTCCGTGCGACAAGCCTCGTATCACCGCTGGCAAGGCCGGTTGCTTCAGGCAAGCGAGGCGGCCGCCAATTCGGCCTACCGCCTGGCCATTGCGGCCGAACCGATCCACTATGGCGTTTGGACCGAGTACCTGGAGTGGCTTAAAGGTCGCAACGATATTCAGCCGAAAATGTGGCGTCGAGTCCACGACGCGATACTGGTGGCGTACGCCGAGTATCCAGAGATGGCGTGGTCGTTGATCGAGCATTATGCGTACCCGCATCTGTTGCCGAAGCTCAAGCCGGATGAGCGAGTTTCACTGCTCGGCGCGTTTCACCGTTCGATCCGAAATGGCTGGGGGCCACATCGCTGGAACTTCGAGAGAGCTCTCGATAGGCAGCTTCGACAACTCGGTAAGGATGAAGCGGCTCGCGAGCGTTTCCTGCGCGGTCTGCTGGTTTGCCACATGGCATCCGAGCAGTTGGCCGGACCGGTGCTGGTTTGGAGCTTCGACAAGTTCTCGGACACCCCAGCACACCGCGATCTGTTGTTTCGGTTGCTGGAACAGCAACTGGCCGGCCACCGAAGCTCGACCGAGAAGATCGGAAAACCGCTTACGCAATTGGTTGACCGAGCGATTCTCGCGGCGGAAAAAAGCTACGATCGCTAGGCGTTTCAGGCGGCAGCTCGCCTGGCGAGTCGCCTGGGGAAAACAAGGAAAGTTAAACGAACCATCCCCGTGCGGGGCGAGCTTCTATCGGCCAACGGAATGATTCGGCCAAGTAGTACCTGCCGCTGGGATACGCCATGGAAGCATCCGTTCGTGCTGTCTGAGATGCCGGGGTTTTTTCATACCGATAAGACAGTGAATCCCTCGGTTGTTCTGGAACTGGCTCATTTTGGCCGTCTAGCGGCAATCGACATCGTGAACCGGCCGGGAAATCTGGGACGTGCCGTGCCTCTGAAAGTCGACGTGTCCGAAGATGGGAAGACGTGGGTGACCATCACGACACTCGATAAACCGCTGCCTCGGTGGACCTTGAATCTGACGAAGAAAAATGTAAATGCCCGGTTCGTGCGTCTTACCAAACAAGGAACGGACTATTTGCATTTGTTGAATATTCGCGTTTATGGGAGACGTCGAAGTTGAACACGAATCATGCGTGCGCGTTGTGGATGGTTGTTGCGTGGTCTGTATTGGCCGGCTCGGCAAGTGACTGTGCTGGCGCGGCGGGCAAACGTACGAACTCCGGAAAGCGGGGAGCATACCAGGAGGCACTGGTCGCGGCGAAAGCACAACAGTTCGATTTGGCTGTATTGGTTCACGGAAGTGATTGGAACCGAGTCGGCGAACGGTTCTTCAAGGATGTCTGGCAGGCCAAAGAGCTGCGTCACCAACTGGCGTCCGGATTTGTGCTGTTGGATTTTGATTATCTGGAACACCCGACCGCGAAACAAAAGCAAAGCTTCGATCAGCGAACTAAAGGGTTTCAGCTGAAGTTCGGCTGTTATCCGGTCTTGGTTTTGATCGATCCCAACGGGCGGCGATCTGCAACCGTGTCGGGGTCCGCTTTTCCAACCGATGTTCGACAGACTGCTGAGTGGCTAATCGACCAACGTCAACGCCGACGGCAACGTGACCTCGCGATAGCTCAATCCGCGAAGGCCAACGGAATCGAAAAAGCAAAGCTGTTGAGTCAAGCAATTCTGGCCGATGCTGGTCTACGCAAACAACTGATCAAACAGCTCAAGGAAGCCGATCCGGACAATCAGTCGGGTGTTGTTGCAACGTTGGAATTCGACCGTTTTCATGTGCTTGGCAACGCACTGAAAATGGCGGGCGAGGGGAAGCAGGAAGAAGCAATCCGGTGGCTTGACAAACAGGCGAAATCCAAGGGACTGAGCGGTGAACAGCAACAGTGGCTGTTGGCGGCGAAAGCCTGTGTCTATCGGAAATGGTCGGGGCACGATGAAGAGGCGTGGGCTGAATTCCAGAAGGCACATGAGTTGGATCCGAGTACTGTGATTGGCCGCGCAGCCTCAAGATTGGGTCTCAGTGTGGTTGGTCCCGTTTCGCTCGAGTTCGGTTGGGCCCCACGCCACTGTTCCACCACCGAGACCACTTGGCAAATCAATGCGGCCGGGAAGTTTGACACGCCGAATACCTATGAATTGCGAATCATTTATCGACGCGGCAAATCAGCGTTGACCGTGGCCGGTGTCACACTGTTGGACGGCGAGCGGATCGTCACCAAGGATATTCATGAAGGTGTTGCTGGACGCAAGTCTCGTGAAAATATCTATCGATTGTCAGTTGAGAAACCTGTTAAGAAACCTATTCTCAAGATAAAGTGTCGCACCAATCCGGATACCAATAGCCGTGGTGTTTTCGAACTCAAGAATGCTGAAGATGCGTAGACATCTATGAGTGCGACGCGCGCTCGCGTGCTTTCTCAACGCGGCGGATCCAGGCATCGACCGTTTCATGCTTGCTTCTGCGTGGCCGATGGTGGTGACGCGGTTTGGTGGTGTGCTTGCGCATGTCCAAGTCGAGCCACGGGCTTCGCCATCGTCGATCCGGATGCTTGTGAGCGAATTGTTCGAAATCGTCGGCCCGTACCATACCCGTGTCTTCGAAATAATCGAGTATGCTTCGCTGTTGCTTCTCCGTGCCATGAACCCAAAGACGAAGCCTCGATTTCTCTGTCTGTTGGCCGAGGAGCAACAACTTGCGCAAATGACGGCGCGCCAACTGAGCGACCTTCGCTGAACAAATGGCCAAACTGACACGCTCACCTGACGCGATCCGTCGATGAACGTCCTTCAGCTGCCGAGCTAGTTGCTCGGGACTGCCCGTTGGAGCAAGTACTTCACGCACACGAACTCGCCGATTGTCTGATAATCCTTCACGCCACCGGCGCCGCAAAGATTGACTCAGCGGCGCATCGATGTTGTACAGGTGGATCGTCAAAGTCTCTCCATTAGCCAATCGGCAAAGCTCATCATCAACCAGTGAGCAGAGATGCTCTTCACGGAAATGCCCGGCGACCACAACGTCGCGAGATGATCCATCCGGCCGAAACAGACGGACTTTGACTCGAGTCGTCTCCGACTGGTTTGTGTCCGTCAAGGCTCTCGCGGGATCGTCCGTTGGCGAATCTGATGGCTGTTTCCACATCGCTTGGATTCCGTAGTCGTGTTATTCGAACTGCTCCTACTATCATTAACGACCAGACAGTGCTGGATAACGAGCTTTTTTCGAAGCCAGGAAGATCTTGTCGTCTCTTCAATGGGATACCTATATGCAAGCTAGCAGATTTGGGATGATTTGAAAAACAGAACGGGCGAGATTGTCTAAATCGTGCATCAATGATTTCTCCCGGAAAGACTCTGGGGGTAGTAGTAACGGGTGGCGTGGCTGGTGCCCATCATGGGCGATTCTGCTTGAGCAGTGGGTATGGCACGTTTGGAGGGCTTTGACCGCCCGTCGTACTTGCTCGGTTACGGCCAGAGGTTACGCTTGGTGTTTCCGCATGCGACGTTTGCACTTGGCCGGTGCGGGATTGGCAAGCGTCCGAGGAAGTCGAAGGAGATGCCTATCGGTTTCCTGTCGGGTCATTTTCCGTCAGTTGAGTCAACAGATTGGTAACCGTTCAGTTCGCTTCCAAGGGGTCAGACCCATTTTCGGCGACAAAATGCGTTCGCGTAAAGAAATGCTTTCTCCGCCGAAAACTGCGTCAGACTCCAGTCGCGTGAACGGCTACACAGCTTGTGTCACGATGAAGTGTGGAGACCTGCGATGAGTATGCGACGATTTGTGAATGGTATTTGGTGCGGCCTGCTGGCAGTGGTGTTAATTCTGACCGGAGGTTGCTGGTGCCGTGGACAGGAAGAAGCCGAAGTCGATCGGTTGCGCGGCACGAAGGAGTTGACTTGGCAGGGAGACGTTGCGTCACGACTGGTTGACGGTGTCGATCGGTTCCTTTTGCGCAAGCTGGCCCAGTCGGTTGATCGGCGTGCTTCTTTCTGGCATCGCGACATGACTAGTGCTGCGGAGTATGAACTGAGCGTCGTTCCGAACCGTAAGCAATTGGCTCACATGCTGGGTATACGTGACGTTCGAGAACCGTTTGCCGGGCTTGAATTGATGGGTACGACATCTCGGGCGGCTTTGGTGGCGAGTGGCGAGCATTGCAAGGTATATGCTGTCCGGTGGCCTGTTATTCGCCGAATGCATGGCGAGGGATTGCTGCTTGTCCCCTACCGGTCGGATCCGATTGCTGATGTGATTATCCTTCCAGACGCTGATCAAACTCCGGAGATGTATTGCGGGATGGTAGCAGGTGTTCCGCGTTCGTCACAGGTTGCTCGCATCTTAGCGGAGGCTGGATGTCGTGTGTTAGTTCCGATATTAATCAACCGCCAGCTCAAGGCTCGGAACGGACGGGCTATCGTCAGCACTCGTGAGTTTATTAATCGCAGCGAGTTTGAGTTGGGACGCCACCTGATCGGATATGAGCTCCAGAAGATCCTGGCGTGTGTCGATTGGTTGCAACGCGAGGCAAGTGGCCGCGATCCATCGATCGCTGTCGTGGGGTATGGAGAGGGCGGTATGCTTGCATTGTATGCGGCCGCGCTCGATTGCCGGATCGATGTAACGTGTGTGAGCGGCTATTTTCAGTCTCGCGAGACAATTTGGAAACAGCCGATCGACCGTAATGTGTTTGGACTGCTCGAGCAGTTTGGGGACGCCGAGTTGGCGACGTTGGTCGCGCCACGAAGCCTTATTGTCGAAGCGGCACTTGCTCCGGAGAAAGTACTTACGGGTAAGGGAGGGGCTCCCGCCAGCTTGACAACCCCCGCATTGGACGACGTGCGTGCCGAGATCAAACGTGCCCAGATGCTGGTCAAAGGGCTGACGGAACATTCCACGATCGAGTTGGTTGTTTCCGAAGATGGAACGGGCCCTTGGTTGACCTACAAGACACTCCAGTTGGTATTGGATCGATTGGGTGTCGAGCACCCGCTGAATCCGTCGACCAAACCACTTCAATCGATCGGCCCCCCGGTCGATTGTTCTGCGCGCGAGGCACGTCAGGAACGCGAAGTCGACGATCACAATCAGTGGCTGCTGAACGAGAGTCCGTATGTACGAGCCGAGTTCATGAAGAAGCTCGACACACGCTCACTCGATACGTTTGAGAAGTCAGTATCGGAATATCGCGAGTTTTTCAGAGAGGATGTGATTGGCCATTTTGATGATGCATTCTCAAGCCCGAACCCCCGATCACGCAAAGTGTACGATACGGACCGATGGATTGGATACGAGGTCGTACTCGATGTGTTTCCCGACGTAATCGCGTACGGAATACTATTGGTTCCGAAAGACATCCAGCCAGGTCAACAGCGCCCGGTCGTTGTCTGCCAGCATGGTTTGGAGGGACGGCCTCAGCAGTTGGTCGCGGGGAACCACCGAGCCTATCACGATTATGCGGCGCATCTGGCTGATCGCGGCTTCGTCGTGTTTGCGCCGCAGAATCTCTATCTGTTTGGCGATCGGTTTCTCACATTACAGCGCAAGGCCAACCCATTGAAGAAGACGCTTTTTTCCGTGATCGTGCCTCAGCACGAGCAGATTCTGAAATGGCTCGCTTCACTGCCGTTCGTCGACAAAGCCCGCGTCGCCTTTTACGGGTTGTCGTATGGAGGAAAGAGCGCCATGCGGATTCCGGCACTGGTCGACGGTTACTGTTTGTCGATTTGCTCGGGTGACTTCAACGAGTGGGTTTGGAAAAACGCCTCGACACGTTCCAAATACAGCTACGTTTGGACTGGCGAGTACGAGATTTACGAATTCGATCTTGGCAGCACGTTCAATTACGCGGAAATGGCGACATTGATCGCCCCGCGGCCATTCATGGTCGAACGTGGGCATCTTGATGGCGTCGCTCCGGATGAAACGGTTGCTTACGAGTTTGCAAAAGTCCGATTTCTTTATGAAGCGAGACTAAAGCTGTTCGATCGGTGCGCGATCGAGTGGTTTGTCGGCCCGCACGAAATCCATGGTCAGGGAACGTTTGATTTTCTCCACGAGAAACTAAACTGGCCGAAGCCGTAGCGAGTGCCGCCGCTCGCTAAAGCAGGCGGCTTCCGTGCACAGCGTTGCTCGCCAGGGCTTTTACTTTTCGATGACCCAGATGTTCTTAAAAGCGACCGGGTTTCCGTGTCCTTGAAGAAACAGGGGGGCTGGGTTGGGGCCTTCGGGCAATCGGCCGGGCGTTCCGTGCGGCAGTTCCAGGTCGTCCATGATTACGATCCCGTTATGCCTGACGGTGATCCGAGCATTCTTGAGTTTTTTGCCGTCGGCACCATACCGAGCAGCCGTAAAATCGATGTCATAGGTTTGCCAGGTCAGTGGCGGAAAGCACATGTTCAGCCGCGGTGCGGCGATCGAGTAGATTCCGCCGCACTCGTTGTTCTTACCCTCCAGGCCGAAGGAATCGAGCACTTGCACTTCATAGCGGCTTTGCATATAGACACCGCTATTGCCTCGCTTCTGGCCTCGGGCCGACGGTTTGAAAGGTGTTCGGAACTCGATGTGCAGCGTATGATCCTTGAACTTCGCGCGAGTGCTGCATCCGGCAGCCAACAGATTTCCCATGACCAAGTGGCCGTTGACGAATTCGTCCGTGTTTGTTCCATCGAACAGCACGCGCGCACCCTTCAGTGGCTTGGCGCCCAATGTAGGACTCTTGCGGTGCACCTTCTTCAGCGTTCCAACCACGTCGCCACCGGGACCATAAACCGTCAGTTTGCCATCCTTCAGCTGAGCTTCCCAGACATCACCTTCAAATCGGACCGTGCCGTTCGATCGCTTGCCCTTGCCCTCTACAGTTTGATCACCTCGTTGCCACCCGTCACCCGGCAATCCACCCTCGTAGCCGACTGCCGAAAACTCGTTGTTGCCCAGTGCGACAATCTTAAGACCCCACGGGTTCACTCCATCGTCCGTGGCGATTTTACCGGTATATTCACCTTGCACGGCATAGTCGGGACCGGCTTTTGTGGCGTCAACATATGTCTTGCCTTGCTCAGCCGCACTGCAGGCCATTGCAGGCGACAGTACGCCAATCAGGGTTAGAGTCATAACGGTTCGCATCAACATGAACAGAGCTCCTTTTCAAAAACAGCAGTGAGAAATGAATCAACGGTGGCACGGTCAGGAAGGGCTCGCAGCGGCGTAATTAACCATTTGCGAGCAACACTCGAACGATGTGGGTCGACATGTATTCGACGTGCCGAGAAGTCCTCGGAACACGGGCACTCTCGTATCTTCGCACATCAGCGTTGCATTGCAGGTTAGGAAGCGACGTTCACATACTCCCAGGTGTTCGATTCAAAGGGTCTCTTCATCGCTCGACGCATCTTGCTGAGCGTCATCGAGTGGCTCGTCCAACAGAAACTGGCTGAGACAAACCGAGCAGAACTCGTGTGTCGTATAATGCTGAATAAAGCCTGATTCACCTAACTGAGCGGGGACGGATTCTTCGGGAAGTATGTGCTCCAACAGTAGGCAATAGGCATCACGCAACGAGAAATGCTCGCACATGTCGAGTGCCACTCCATGCTGCGCCAAGCGAGCCAAGAGAACCTGCCACGATTCCTTGATCTGACGATCGCTCAGCGATTCGGCTGGAAACAGCTTCAACGGCGGATCAAAAAGAAGCTGTAGCGGAACGTCCTCGCCTTGCAATAACGGGACGACATCCATGTCCAAGTCGTCGAGTGGATCGAATGAGTCCCGCTCGGATTCCAGGTCGGCCGAGATCTGTTGATCAAGGTCCTTGGGAAATAATCCATACGGATCGTCTTCCTCGCCATCTTCACCAAACTGGCTGCTCTCTTCGTCCATTAATGAATCATCATCATCGATAGCAATGTCCGGCTCGTTCACCGGTATGTCATTAAACGTAATGCAGGAATCCAACAGTTCAACAATCACGCGACCGTTTTGGCTGAACCACTCCAGAAATAAACTCGATTTCCATTCGATTGGTGGTTGCAATCCGGATTCCGCGAGTTGAAGCAGGGCCTCGGCCGAGCAGTTGGCAACCTGGACTCGACCAAGCGAGGTCATCGTTCCGGCTGGACCGATTTGGTGTGGAACCAATTGTGACAACGTCACGGGATTAGCGCTTGCCAACGAGACAGAGTCGTTCGCCTCAAAAGAAAAACATGTACCGAATAGATCGTCGGAGCAGTTGCCAGTGAGGTTTAATAGCAAAGGGCGGTCAAAGCCTCGCAGCTGAATCCAACCGTGCACACTGTTTCGAGTACGGTTGTTGATCTGACCTCGGATCACGACATCACTGAGCAGTAACGCCATGACAGGCTCCCATTATTTGCAATCGTACGTGAGCGGCCGCAGGTTCAGCAGCAATCAACCGGGCTTCGTGCCGTTGCTACCGAGCTCCCACCAACGCCAGACTCCGCACGACGTTTGAAACTCATTTGCCGCGTAAATCAACGGCGCGGAAAGGAGAGCGGTTGGGGTGAACCGTGCAGCGGAAAGCCAACCAATCCTAAATCATCCACGCCATGATTACGGATTACGAACAACCTCTATTCTAAAGCACCCGATTGCGTTTGTCAGCGATTTCAAGGAAAGTTTGGCCGAATGTGGCACCGCCCGCCAAACCTCCTCCGTGACGTTCAACCGACTAGACGGATGCCGTCTGGCCCAGGTTGTCTAGTCTTCCCGTGCTATCGCCAAAGGCTGATTACGCACACAATGTGGTCAATTTCGTCGCTCGTCAGCGGGCGGTCAATTTCGATGCCGTGCCATTTCGCCAGGTATTTCCGGTAGCAGGTTGCCGTCGCATGTTGGGCAACAATAACCGGATGCCCCCGCATGGGCGGCTGGCGTCCGTCATTGACCGGTTGACGAGCCGCAAGAAGCCGGACAACAAATTGCCGCGCGTGCTGCGCAACGGTGGCAAGAGACCGATCGGTCAAGTAATCGCGTTCTGCTTGCGACAATCTGAAACGACTACGGAATGTGCTCGTTTGCAAAGCGGCAAACAAGTCACTCAGTTAACGCATTCACTTTCCCCATGTTGCCGAAATCATCCTGGATTCTTTCCAGTTGCCTCGTTGATCAGCACATGCAAGCGGACTTTGCCCGACACATCCTTGCCGGCCAGCGCGTCCGCTCGAGTGAAAACAGCCATGCAGATCTCTTTCTTGCCTTGCCGGTCAAAGTCGTAAATCACATAGATCAGCCCATCTTTTTTCTGGAATCCGTCCGGATAGGAAACTCCGGAACGTGCATCGAGCAACAACCCACCCTTCCAGGTCTTTCCGTCGTCAGTGGAGATGAACGCAGTTAAGTGCGAGCGGCCCGTCCGTTTGTCAATTGGCCCGTGCTTTACCAGTAACAGGTCATTCGACGCCAGTCGTCGCACAAAGAACCTTGCTACTGGATGAGCGATTTGCGAAGGGACAACATCCGTCCACGTACGCCCGCCGTCGGTCGAGCGACTTTGCCCAATACCATACCGTGTGCGGACCCACATCTGCAGGCTTCCATCACGCAACTCGATAATCATTGGCTCGTCACAGTTGCGTTCTTTCGGGTCCTGAATCGTAGCAGCGCCGAGCAGGGACCAGGTCTTCCCCTGGTCGGTCGAAGCAAGCACTCGGCAGCTCTCCTTGCGAAACCAAATGGCAGTCGGCAGCAACCAGTTGCCGTCGCGTGTTACCGTCGGCTTGCACATCATGATACCTTTGCTGATCCGACGAGCTTTGGACCAATGCGGTGTCGCGCTATTCGGGTCGTCAGTCGTCACCGCAAACAGATAGGGCAACGCACCGGTCCGGGATTTCCAGTCGCCGTTGCGCTGTGCCCAGAAAAGCCAGAGTCGACCGGTCGGATCGAGCCACAGGCAGGAATCGAAGGCGCGAACCGGCCCCTCGCGATCCGGATCCACGACCATCTTCAGATGCGACCAGGTTCTGCCGTCATCACCGCTGGTGACCAGCATGATGTAATTATGGCGATCTTCCGTGACACCTCCACCATACCACGCGGCCCAGAGTCTTCCGTTCGGCGCGCGCTCCAATGTGGGGATGCCTTGGAACATGCGCACACTGTCCATGTACTCCGGCCCCGGTGCCAATGTGATTGACGGTGGTGCCGACGCAGGATCCTCGACGTCGTCGGCCAACACGCAGTTGCAGAACAAGGAGAAAATAAGCACAAGCGGCCAATTCGTGAATCGAAAGAGTGTCATTGGGGCTTCTCCATACATGTGTTGTCGGACATTGGTTGCTCGCTACGGTCTGTATTCCAGTCGGTTCGGAATCCTAATTTTAGCCTTATGTTCGAGCCCCGGTGAATTTTCTGATCTGAATTGGGGGCGATTAACACGAATTCTGGTTCCTGGCTTCCCTTCTGTTGCGTGTCCCGATAGGAACGAGTGGAACACTGGCCGGCACGGATCGATCCTCATGCCCTACATCATTTACGTTTGGAGGCTGATGCTTGACTAGGTCGGATCGACACGTTCTCATAACAGTTGCGAGCACTTAGTCTGTTTGGCTCGTCAAGAAAGCTGTAAACGGAGGAGAGCTGAGGTCATGGTGCCTAAACTTACCGCTGTGAATGTCTGCCGAGTCGGCGTATTGATGTTGCTGACCGGTATTACCATGGGGCACGTGCCGATGTCGAGCCAAGCTCAGGTGCCTGCCGAACGGGCCACCAAAACCTCGGGCGAAAAACAGAAACGATGTATCCTCTTTGATGGCAAGTCGCTGGAGCATTGGCGAGTTGTCGATATTCACGAGTGCGCGCGGCATGGAAAGGTCGCGGTCCAGGACGGCGCGCTTGTCTTGCACGCCGGAAGTCCGATGACGGGCATTGCTTACCGCAAGACGCCACCAAGGACAAATTTCGAGATTTCATTCGATACACGACGTGTTGATGGGTACGATTTTTTCTGCGGGCTGACCTTTCCTGTCGGCAAAGCCTATTGTTAGCTGATCATGGGAGGGTGGGGAGGAACCGTCGTTGGGCTATCGAATGTCGACAACATCGCGGCTGACGAAAACCCGACGACTCGCTTCATCGACTTCAAGGAAGGGAAATGGTACCACGTTCGGCTGCGAGTGACGCGGGAGAAAATCGAGCTGTGGATTGACAAAGAAAAAACTATCGATCTGAAGACGAAAAATCACACGTTCTCCATCTGGTGGGAACAGGAACCGGTCAGGCCACTCGGCTTTTCCACATGGCGGACAACGGGTGCGTTACGCAAGATCGAGTTGTTGACGTGGTAGTCGGTTTTGGACCTCGCCGCGCGTCGAGGTCGCCTGGCCAAGAAATAATCAAGGCCCAGCTCCCGGTTGGAAGCTGGGCCCCGTGAACTCGTAATCGAGGATCGATGGTGATCCTTACGAGTGGGTGGCTGCCCGACGGACAGCCCGCCGACCGCCGTTAGGCCGGGCCACCTCGTTGGCTA
>JAJSAJ010000838.1 GCA_024274855.1 Planctomycetota bacterium
AACCCAATCATCCGCGTCGAACTTCGTCGGATTGAACTTCAGATATAGGTGGTCGTATTCGTTGACCGGGACTTCGCGTCCTCGCGACCATCCGATTTCGGTTCCTTTCAAACTGATTGGTCCCCAATGGATGAACATGCCGAATCGCATGGCTTGCCAGCGTTGGACAGCCTCCGGTGGCGGCGAAATGATCGTCTTGGTCGACGCGCTCTTTTGTGGTTGGCCTTGGGCAACGCCGGAACTCAAGGTCAGTGCAACTAAACACGTTGCCATTAGGGGCTGAAGCATCTTCATGGTTGATGTCCTCTTATCGATATGTAGCCAATCCAGACTGGAGCGAGTTACATGTGACTCTGCCAATCCATTACTCTTGCGGTGCTCACCGGCACAACGAGCCAGCAGAACATGATCATCGACGAAATCGACTAAGCAATGCCGCCGGTAAAATCAGGCGTCCGTTGGAAAGCTGGACGCCCCGATCGTTGTTCCGGACGTAGTATCCCACTTTGTCGGGAATACAGAGCACGGCGTTGCTCCATGTTTGGCTCTCCTCGTCGCTAAGTCGCATGCAGGGCCGCGAACCAACTCCGAGCGGTCGCTCGGGGCCACGTTGGCCCGCTTTCGTTGGTCGCTGAAACTTTGTCAACAACTCAACAATCTTCGCAGTGAGTCATAGGCAGAGCGAAGCCGGTGTGCCCCCAAGTCTAACGACGTTTCCGCTGTTTTGCCACGTTTTTCAGTCATCATGCGTGCAAAGGCTCTTCGGCACAGACTGTGAGGCACGTTGAATGACAGATTCCAGTCGTTTGGCAACAGGCGACTGTGTGTGAGGGCGAAAGCCGGAAAAACAGAATAGGCGATGATCTTGTTTCGAGGACGGAATCCCCCCGATGTTTGGTAGGAATGATCCAGAAAGGGGCGAGCGGTGGTCATGCCTCGGTATGCAGAGTGTCTTGTAGTGCTTTGAGGTGCTGCGTTGTAACGTTGGTTTATAGTTCTTATGGGCTCCCAAGTTCTCGTGGGGCGACATTTTTCCACGACAAGAAGAACGGGGATGAAGTTGTGTGAAAGGCGGTTAGAAGGTTGCGTCCGGGGCGACGCGAGATTAGAATTCGTGTCGGGCAGTGGTGTGGCACGAGTCGGAATTCATGCCGGCCAGTAATTGAAGTCAGGCACATGAAAAATCTGGCCGATAGTTCGGAACGAAATATGGGGACGATGCTTGGAAAAAACGCTCGTGTATTGGCTCGCCGCGAAATGTCGGAACGTGGGTTGATATTCCGGGCCCCACAAGCGAAGCGACACATTCCTTATCGAGCCTGAGCGTTGTTAACGATCAAGCAGGCCAACATTATTCTCTTTGCGGTTGCGCGGACTATGGCAAAAAACTTATCGGTTCTGTGCCGAAAATACGAGTTGTTTGGGATTGCCGCACTGTTTGCCTCGCTTGCTGCATTGCTGACTTTCGGACCGTTGCAGTTCGAGAGTCCGGTCATCCCTTCCGTTCCCGTTCCCGACTCGATTTCGGATACGACGCCAATCCGGCCGACATCGTTCCGCCCGGTGTACCGGGTGGGAGCATTCACGTTTACTTGCAATGAATGCCACCGCAGCATTCCATCACCCTATATAGCCGGTTTCGGTTGGACAAACCACGTCAATGTCCACATGGCGCACGGCACCAACTCGCGATGCTTCAACTGTCATCATCCATCAAATCGTGAAGCGTTCGTGGATGACGGTGGCCTTGAGATTCCCTGGGACCAGCCTCAGCTCTTGTGCGCCAAGTGTCACGGTCCCGTGCACCGGGATTGGCAACACGGTTCGCACGGTCGGATCAACGGTTATTGGGATCTGTCACGAGGGAAACAGGTTCGCCTAAAGTGCGTTGAATGTCATGATCCACACCATCCTCCGTTTCCACCACTGGCCTCGGCGCCGGGGCCCCGGACGTTGCGTGTGAAACCGTATCACCGCGGATCTCATTCAGGTGCTCGTAATCCCTTGAGAATTCGGGATAATTTGAAGACGGAAAAGTACTCCAACGTCCGCAGGGAACACAAGTGATGGATGATAGGCAGCCACGACCGACTTCCACGCCTCTATCGAGCAGGTCAGAAGCCGAGGTGAATCGCCGTCGTTTTCTGTCTGGAGGTTTGGCGGCGTTTTCCGGCGCTTCTGCCCTGGCGGCGGCCGTTTCGCCGCTGTGGAACATTGATCCCGAGGACATTCCGACGTTGGAGGAGGTTCTCCAAAAGCATTACAAGGAAATGACGCAAGAGGACAAAGAGCTCGTGTTCGAGCGGATTCGAGAAACCGTTCGCCAGCGTCATGGAGTTGATGCGAAACTGACCGACCCGCCCCCACTTGATGGAGTGGAGTTCGTCTATGGGCTCAATATATCTCGATGCGTTGGGTGCCGACGATGTGTCCATGCTTGTGTTCGCGAGAACAACCAGTCTCGGGAGCCCGAACTCCAATACATTCGGGTATTGGAAATGGAAAAAGGGAGTATCGACGTCGAAAGTTCCGATCACTATTACGATCGCTCGGCGTTACCGCATCCACACAAATACT
The DNA here is from genome assembly GCA_024274855.1 of Planctomycetota bacterium. Taxonomy (GTDB): domain Bacteria; phylum Planctomycetota; class Planctomycetia; order Pirellulales; family Pirellulaceae; genus JAJSAJ01. The sequence continues at coordinate 2,578 of JAJSAJ010000838.1, forward strand.
ACATGCCCGTACAATGCCATCAGTGCGCTAGACCACCCTGTGTGAAGGTCTGTCCCGTTGAAGCAACGTGGCAGGAACCGGATGGTATTATCGTAATCGACTACGACTGGTGCATCGGCTGCCGCTACTGCATTGCCGCTTGTCCGTATTGGGCACGTCGGTTCAATTTTGCCGAACCGCATATTCCAAAAGGGCACTTGAATCCGGAGATGGCGTACTTGTCCAATCGCCCCCGAGCGAGGGGAGTTACGGAGAAGTGCACATTCTGTCTGCAAAGGACGAGAAACGGCCGGCTGCCGGCATGTCTTGAGGTTTGCCCGACCGGTTCCCGTAAATTCGGCAACGTCCTCGATCCGGACAGTGAGGTTGCCTATATCCTGAAATACAAACGTGTTTACGTTTTCAAGGAGGATATAGGTACGATTCCTCGTTTCTTCTACTACTTCGACGAACGTGGCAGCCGCTACCGGGATCCAGCCGACGAAAACCCCGTCGAGGATCAGGGGTGAAAGCAACTTTGTGTTGCTTGCCGGCATTCTCGCCATGCGATTGTGCCGAGAAACACTCGGGATAGGTTCTGGTGTTGCGAGTCTTACCACGGAGTTCATGGCGCAACGGAGCAGAGGCTTTGGGAGTTGCACCCTAAGCTCCTGCCACCGAATCATCGTTTCTCCGGATGCCAGTGGAGCGACGATCGGGCAATCTTCAGCTCCAGAATACCTCGTTCGCCTTCCAAGGCGCGATTCGATTGCCGATGCCCTTCACCTTGTTACGTTGAAGGCGAACAACAGGTCGCCGTGCCGCACATAGAGTCGACCGCCGCAGACAACCGGATGTGCCCAGCTTTTTCCTTCGCCCCCAGTCGGAATCTTGAACTGGCTGATGATCTCGTGCCCCTCGGGTGTCGGCTTGACAAGCCCCATTTTGCGACCGCTTTCGCTCAGTATGTAGAGCAATCCGTCCGCGAAGGTGAGCGAGCCTTTACCCACGCCCCTTTCCGCGTACATGGTCTTGCCTGTCTTCCAGTCAAAACAAACCCACTTGCCGCGGCTACTCGATCCGTAGATGTACCCGTCCCACAGGATCACGCCACCATGGTGATTGTCCATCTCTTTTGACGCCCAGACTTGCTTGGCCGTGATTGTGTCGCCGGCGGTGGTGAGCCTTACCATTTCGGACCCCGAGCCGTATCCGGAACTGATGAAGACATAGCCATCGACACAAATCGGCTTGAGAGCATTGACGTCATATTTCGTGATATGTTCGTACCGGAACAACAGCTTGCCATCGGTGCCATCGACGCCTAGCAACGCCTTGCTGCTCATTGTCAGCACGATTCGCCGGCCGTCAAACTGAGCAATTGTCGGCGTCGCGTATGCCGCTTTGTCGTCGACGGACTCTGCTGCCCAGACCGTTTCGCCCGTCCTCTTGTCCAACGCTACGATGCTCCCTTTCTTGCCGAACGGGCAGCAGATCAACAGATCACCGTCGATTTTGACCGACTCAGCCAGCGCCCATTTGATATTCGTGGCGGCAAACCTCTCCAGGATATTCAGGTTCCAGATTTCCTTGCCGCTCTTGGCGTTCAGGCAGACTAAATCTCCTCGCGGCGTCTCGTAATAGAGCTGATCACCGTCGATGGTCGGAGTTCCCCTTGTGCCGGGATAGTCTTTGGTCCAAGCCTTTCCGCATTCGGCTTGCCAGACCATCTTGCCATCAAGGTCCAGGGCTGTGACAACGGATTCGCCGTCGATGTTGCCGGCGGTGAAAATGAGGCCGTGAGCAAGACTAACGGTGGAGTAGCCCGTTCCGATTCCCTTGGCGGTCCAGATCAGTTCCGGACCGTCCTCGGGCCATTGCTTCAGCAAGTTCGTGTCGGTCGAAATGTTATCGCCGGCCGCTCCGTGGAAACACGGCCAATAGGGATCCGCGGCGGTCGCGGACCGCTGGCTGACCAGGACGAGGATGACAAGAACGGCGGCTAGCAAGGATCTCTTCGAAGGAGACATGGATTGCGTTCCTCGGATTGATACGGGGGGAGTGATATCTGGGTGGTACGCTTTGGTAGACTATCGTATCAGGTCTGTTGCAGATTTTCCACTCGTGAACGTCGATTGATTGTGCGGGTGCCGAGAGCCGTTCCGGGCAGGGTATTACGCCACAGTGTCTCGGCCTTGATCAACCGTGCCCGTTTCTCCCGGAGGGGCAGGAAGGCACCCAGCTTTGTGCCTTGGCATGTCTCCTTGGCGAAATCCTGTCGTGGCGAATTTGAGACCATCCGTGCCAAATCGACGGAACTCGTCTGGCAGGAGTGGGCTTCTTTCGTCAAAGTCGTGTTTCATTCGCGGCAGACCGCCGTTA
>JAJSAJ010000839.1 GCA_024274855.1 Planctomycetota bacterium
CCGACGTGTTCGAACGCGATTCGGGCAAACTGTCGAACGGATTGTTTTTGCCCAGTTGCGATCACAAAATCATCCGGCGTGGGATGGTTCAGCATCATCCACATGGCCTGAACATAGTCACCGGCGAATCCCCAATCGCGTGGTGCGTCCAAGTTGCCAAGTCTTAGTTTGTCAGTGACTTTCAGCTTGATACGTGCAACGGCATCGGTGATCTTGCGCGATACGAACTCCTTGCCTCGCAACGGACTCTCATGATTGAAGAGGATCCCGCTGCAAGCAAACAGTCCGTAGCTTTCGCGGTAGTTCACGGTGATCCAGTGGCCATAGGCTTTAGCGACGCCATACGGGCTGCGTGGCCAGAAGGGAGTCTGCTCGTTCTGCGGCTCTTCACGCACCGAGCCGAACATCTCACTGCTGCTAGCTTGGTAGAATCGAATCGACTTGTCGACCTGCCGGATTGCTTCGAGGATGCGAGTGACTCCGAGTGCCGTGAACTCCCCAGTCAACAACGGTTGTTGGAAGCTTGTCGGCACGAAACTCTGGGCAGCCAGGTTATACAGTTCGTGTGGTCTTGCCTGCTCGACAAGCCGGACCAGGGAAAGCTGGTCCAATAGATCGGCCTGGTACAGATGGATTTGGCTTCGAAGGTCGGCAATTCGCTCAAAGGTCTCCGTGCTGGATCGGCGCACCATGCCGTGGACTTCGTAGCCACGCTGAAGCAGCAGTTTAGCCAAGTAGGCTCCGTCCTGTCCGGTAATTCCGGTGATCAGTGCGCGGCGTGTCACAACAGGTGGCCCTTTCCAGCATTACGGTTCGGAACTGCTGTCGCCAGCCGACTCGGGTTCGTCATTGGTTGTTTCGTCACTTGCTGATGGAGCCTGATCGCTGACCGGTGGCTCTTGGTCGCCGGTTTGCATTTCTGGAGTTTGAGCAAGAGGTGTCTGGTCTTCAGCGATCGGCGTCTGATCGCCACCAGGTTCATCCCCGTTGCCAACTGCCGATTCACCGTTTTCTTCCTTGGGGACACGTACGATAGCGGCCAGTGAATCATCTTTCCCAAGCTTCATCACGCGGACGCCTTGCGTGTTTCGACCGATTACGCTGATTTCTCGCACGGCGATCCGCTGCAGCTTGCCTCGAGCGGTCATCATGATGACTTCATCATCATCGTTGACGCGTGCGATACCAATGACTTTTCCATTGCGTGTGGTTGTCTTGATATCTCGCAGGCCCTTGCCGCCACGCTTCTGGACTCGGTACCGGGCAGTCGACCCCAGTTCTTCTTCCTAATCAATCTCTGCTTGCCCACTTCCGAACGGTGTGCGCTTGCCATATCCATGTTCGCAGACAGTCAGCAACGTGGCGTTGGTGTTCGTGACAACCATGCCAACCAATTCGTCACCTGATTGCAAACTGATCCCTTTCACACCGGATGTATTACGGCCCATGGGTCGAGCATCGGTCTGTTTGAACCGAATCGCAAAACCGCCCGCGGTAGCCAACAAGAGATCGTCGCCCGGTTTTGTCACCACGACATCGACCAGTTCGTCATCTTCCCGCAGTTTGATAGCGATTATTCCACCTCGTTTGGGGCGGCTATATGCTTCAAGGCGAGTTTTCTTGACGAGTCCCCGCCGTGTCGCCATCACCAGTAAATGGCCAGGCAGATTAAAGTCGCGTACGGCTCGGCAGTCGGTGATCTTTTCACCTTCCGACAGGTTCAGCAAATTGACGATCGCTCGGCCCCGACTGTCGCGTCCCAGTTGGGGCAACTCGTAGACCTTTTGCCAATAGACTTTTCCCTTGTTCGTGAAGAAGAGCAGGTAGGCATGCGTGCTGGCCACGAAAAGATGTTCGATCGGGTCTTCATCTTCCGTCGATGCGCCTCGCAGTCCCTTGCCACCGCGGCGTTGGGCTCGGTAGACGCTGGCGGCCGTCCGCTTGATGTATCCTCGGTGGCTGATCGAAACAACCATCGTTTCTTCAGTGATCAAGTCCTCGAGATCGATGTTGCCCAATTCCTCGCCACTGATTTCCGTTCGACGATCGTCGCCATACTTGCGTCGGATTTCACGCAGGTCTTACTTGATGACGTCCAGGATATTCTGTTCGTCGGAAAGCAAGTCCAGATGGGCCGTAATTTCCTCTAGAAGCTTGTGGTGTTCGCCCGAAAGGCGTTCCTGTTCAAGATTGACCAACTGGCCGAGCGTCATGCGGAGGATTGCATCGGCTTGAACGGCGGTCAGGCGATAGGAATCCGCTTCGCCACGTTCTTGCTGAAAGATCCGAAATCCGTTGTCACCTAACGCCCGTTGCATCATGGCGGCAGGACACGCGACGTCCATCAATCCGGCTTTTGCCTCCAACTGCGTGCGTGAAGACCGGATAATGCGGATAATTTCGTCGATGTTAGCCAGTGCAAGAAGAAGGCCCTCGATCGTATGTTTGCGCCGTCTCGCTTTGGCCAGCAGGAACTGGGTCCGACGGCGTATCACCGTAATACGATGGCGAATGAACTCCTCAAGCATCTGCTTGATGTTCAGTTCACGTGGCTTGCCGTCAACCAGTGCCAGGAGAATCAGTGAGAAGGAATCTTGAAGTGGTGAGAACTGATAGAGTTGGTTGAGCACGACATCGGGATCCGCATCCCGTTTCAAGTCGATCACCAGGCGTACCGGTTCCTTCAAATCGCTTTCGTCGCGAATTCCCGCGATGCCCTTGATTCGCCCGTTGTTGACCAGCGCCGCGATTCGTTCAATCACGCGATCACGGAACTGCTGGTAGGGAATCTCCGTGACAATGATCCGGCTTCGACCTTTCGGTGGTTGTTCGATCCGTGTGCGAGCGCGCACAACCACCGTTCCTCGGCCCGTGAAGTACCCGCGGCGAATTCCACTGCGCCCGCAGATAATCCCGCCGGTCGGGAAGTCCGGTCCCGGTATAATCTCCATCAGTTCGTCAATCGAAACCCCTGGCTGATCGATGATGCAAATCAGCGCATCGCAAATCTCGCGCAAATTGTGGGGTGGAATTGACGTGGCCATGCCGACCGCGATGCCGGTTGCCCCGTTGACCAGCAGGCAAGGAAACTTGGACGGTAGGACCGTCGGTTCCATCCGACTTTCGTCATAGGTTGGAACATAATCGACCGTGTCCAGCTTCAGGTCGTCCAGCATCTGGGCCGCAACGTGTGACAAGCGAGCTTCGGTATATCGCATTGCCGCCGGGGGCAGGCCGGCGATCGAACCGAAGTTCCCCTGCTTGTCGATCAGCGTGTGACGCAAATTCCACTCTTGTGCCATTCGCACAAGCGTCGGATAAATCACGCTTTCGCCATGCGGATGGTAGTTTCCGCTTGTATCACCGGATATCTTCGCGCATTTCACCCTCGCAGACCCGGGACGCAGATTCAGGTCGTTCATAGCCACCAGGATTCGACGTTGTGATGGCTTGAGGCCGTCACGCACATCGGGCAATGCACGACTGACAATAACGCTCATCGCGTATGTCAAATAACTCTGCTTCAGCTCATCCTCAATCGGCAAGTCAAGCGTTCGTTCAGCCTCTTGCTGGCCGCCGGGCGCAATATCGTCTGCTCCTGGCCCACTGGGAGGGTTTTCATCGGAAGCCAAGGGGAGTCCTTTCAAGCAATACCTGACGAGCGGTCCGAGTCGAAACGGGAACTCGGCGTCTCATCGATTTGCAGTGATTTTGAATCCCCAATTCTAGCCGTTTTGCGATTCTTCCACAACCCGGAGCATTGGCGCAAACTCTTGCTGCCACGCCGTTTGCATGGCGATTATCCGGGTCGGGCTCGGCCACGATTCGCCGTGGCTCGAGCCTCCGTTCGGAGCGATCACGTCAGCAAGGGCTACGAAAAAGAGCGGCTTCCAGGGGGAAGCCGCTCTTGGGATTTTGATTAGCACATCCTGAGCAGGAATTCGCGTGCCGCCACGCTCGCTCCGCTCGTGCGGAATCCTACGCACACCGGTCCTTCAGGGCCAGTGGCGTCAGTGGAACCTGCCACTCAGGAAACTCGTGATCGATGACATAGGATGTTGCGTTGGCACCGCTCGTGTTCCACCACGGGAACGAACCCCATCGCTTCAGCTCCAAATACAACAGAAGACAAGCGATGGAAATTGCCAGGAACGAAACGATCAACATCATCGTATAGACACTCAGCTGCTGCTTCTGAACAGCTTCGCCGCCTTGTTGTTCATCCAAATTTGGTTGCGACACGGTCACCCTCTTTAATTGGACCTTGTTTGAACTTCGGAATAATCTTGACCACCGACTGATCGGGAGCTGTCTTCAATACCGTGACTTTGCCCAAGTACGAGTTGTCTCGGAAAACATCCAGCGTGTAGCCGACCTGAATCCCGTCATCCTCGCCAATCGATATCTCCAAAAGACCTTTGATGCCAACCTTGGTCACGACACCATCGACCTTTGGTGCGATCTGGTTCACATCGGTTCGTACTAATCCGTCCTTGGAAACTTCGACTCGCTTACCAAGCTTTTCCATTGCACTTTTCAGTGCCGCCACCGACGTGACCAGTGGTGCCTGGCGACTCTCTAATTCCTTCTTAATGCGTTTCAATTGGTTGACATTGTCCGTCAATGTAACAACCTTATCGAACTGTGTGTAAACATCCTGCTGGGCAACGCGAATCTCACCACGCAGCGTCTTCACCTCACCGGTCACGTTGTTAAGCTCCTTCTGGACCGCAACCAATGCACCGGCCGTTGTCCCTTCGGTCGCCGTCAATTTGCCCAGCTCCTGCTGCACAAGTTCTAACTCCGCAACACGTGACTTGAGCTTTGTCTCCAAAGCGGCCAAGGCAAACCGGCGAGCGGCTTGCTCCAAGGCAATCGAGCTGACCAAGTCAGCCTGCGCCTCTTTCAGCTGCTTGTTCACCGTGATTTGCTTCTCCAGCTTCTGACGAAGACCTAGCTCCTCGCCACTCGCTGGACTCGGATTGTTGACAACCTTCTGCCAGTTCGTGTGTGTGGCGTACACCATGATCGAGAACGCCAAAAACAGCACACTCATGATCAAGATGAGCACTGTGAAAATCTTGCCCAACAGCGTCATGGTTTCGTTTCCCTTACGTGAATCTGACCCACCACGAATGTGGCCTGCGAGCGAATAGCCAAGACGACCTCGATACGCGAGGTCACGCATCACAGATGGCCGCTAACCTCAAACAATTGCCCAGAAAGGACATAAAGCGGCAACCAGTCCACTCAGTATAATTTCGCAGTTTTGTTTCTGTCAACGAATAACATACAATTTCGGATAACTGAGGGGAATAGAGAAACCCGGGTGCGGTTTCTGGTAAATCCGGTAGTGCAATCGTACCAACAACTTACGACCAGCAAAAACAGGTCGATTCGGGCGATAATACGCTAAAGTCCTATTAATAAAGAACTTACCTGACGGCTCCGGTCGTGAGGATTAGACGGTCTGCCACCGACGATCGACCGGTTTGTCGCTTTCTCGCATGCCGTCTTTTGCTTCTGCCTGTGTTATTGTTGGCTGGATACGGTCTTGCCTCGGCCGCGAATGCGAACGCCCAATCCGGTCAAGACAACGCAAAGACAAAACAGCGTGCATAGCCCCGCAGGCAGATCGCCCCATTGTTGATACCCGGTCACTCGACCGTCTCGCTCGACTTCAGCCAGAAGAGTTGCTGTTGCGCGCCGCGGGCCCTTCGCGCGGACCGCTCCACTGCTGTCGATCCAAGCCGACAGTCCAGTGTTGGCAGCTACGAGTACTGGACGACGCAGTTCGACGGCTCGAAACACGGCGCAATGCAATTGCATGTCTAGAATGCTCGATCCCCAAAACCACCCGTCATTGGTCAGGTTGACCAAGACGTCGGGCGATTGGCCTTGGCGATCGAGTTGAACGACGTGCTGGCGAATCAAGTGCGGCATGGTGTCTTCAAAGCAGATACTTGGCGACAAGGTCAGGGACCTCGTGGTTACAGCAAGTGGTTTGCGCCCACATGTCAGCCCGCTGGGCATTGGAGTCAAACGATATAGAAATGGAAACATATCACCAAACGGTACGTACTCACCAAATATCACGGGGTGCATCTTGTGGTACCGGCCGGCTACGTTGCCCTGTGGGTCAATCATGATCGCTGAATTGAAGCGATAGGGGGCATGGTCACCGAGTTGCCATGTTGCCGCGCCCAGCAGCCAGCTCGTCTGTTTCCGCAAGTTGCCGTTCTCGTTGATTCGCCGAATTCCATTTCGAGTTAGTTGGTTAAAGGCGATCTGATTGGAACGGACGTTTGGCATGTTGAGTCCCGCGTCCAACTGGACTTGCTTCCCGGGTTCAATCACAACATCACAGGCGGGGAACATTGTCTCCGGCCAAATGACAAGATCGAGTGATGGGTATTTCAACACAGCCTGTTCGGTCAGTTCAGTGTATTGCTGAAGCATCTCGACTGGCCTGTCCGGATTGTCCTCAAAGACGGTATCGATAGCTCCTTGGATCAACGCCACGCGCACCGCTTGGCCACCCGCGCCCGGCCGTGGCTGATTCAAACGGAATCGCCCGTAGAGGAGTATGCAGGCAACGACCAGGACGATTACCGCCGCCGGCCACAGTGTCCAGCGACGTTCCAATGGCAGCATGGCCAGCAGGCAAGTGGCAACCAGCATCAGAGCAAAGCTGACGGTGTAGGCGCCAAACAGATCGGAAACTTGAATCACGGACACGCAGTTGGTCTGGGTGTGAGCCAGCAGCGCCATGGAGAAGCCAAGAGGGCCGTAGCCTCGCAGAACCTCGATCCCCGTCCAGGCGACAGGTGCCACGATCACCAGCGGAAGCTTCCACCGGTGAACGGCTTCGCGGGCCACTGCGACAAACAGCGGCCAATAGATTCCAAGATAACATCCCAACGCCACCAACCCAAAGTAGTTAGCCCAATGGGCCAGTCGGATGCCCTGCATAACAAGCATCCAATATAAAGCAGACGCAGCCCAGATTGCCCAGTAGGGGTGTCGTCCAGGCAATGTCCGGTTGGAGACGATCATAAGCAGGCCGAGCGGGGCGATCCAACCCAGCGGCCACCACTGGAAAGGAGGAATCGCATCCCAGAACAACAGGCCGGTGAAAACCGCCAACACAAAAGGCGAACGAATCGATCGCGACCATCGGTTCCCCGCCGCCGAACTCGGTCGACCCCCCGTGTTGGCGGTGGGCCGACCGGTCGGTTCGCGTCGATGCTTCCTACGAGCTTGCTTTGCCACAATTATCGATCCGGTCTATCGAGCCAAAGGATCTCCACCACACTTCCAGCGGCGAACAACTGGGCACCTGGCGGGAAGAAAATCAGGCAGTTGGCCATGCTGATCGCGCGCTGATCGGCCGAGCCTTTCCAAGCTAGCGCCGTGACCACAATCTGTCCGTCCTCGCCACGGCGTGCCAAAGCCGGGTGATAGGTTGGACGATCTCCTCGCTGAATATAATCACGCTCGAGTCGGGCCTGGGTTGGATGGGGTGCGGGAGTATTCCTACCGCTCAGCTTGTAAATCACCGGGCGCACAAACAATTCGAAACAGACGAGGCTGCCAACCGGATTGCCAGGAAGCCCAAAGACCAGACGCGTGCAGCCTGCACGGTTACACGTTCCGAACCAGAGTGGCTTGCCCGGCCTCAAGCGGACTTTGTGAAAAACTTGTTCGACTCCGAGATCCTGGAGCGTACGTGGCACAAGATCCATCACCCCGGCTGAAACACCTCCGGACAGCAGCAGCACGTCACATTGCAATCCTCGCTCGATTGCCTGCCGAAGCGAGGCCGTGTCATCTCGACAAATTCCTGAATCGATGGCTTGGCCACCAGCCGTACGCACCATGGCGGCAAGCATGGCACTGTTGCTGTTGCGAATCTGGCCCGGGCCCGGTATCCAGCCGGGTGGCACCAGTTCGTCTCCGGTGGCCAGTATGGCGATGCGTGGCCGGCGGTAGACACGCAGGCGAGTCCGACCGACTTCGCTCAACAGGCCAACATCGATCGCACGGACCGGGCGGTCGCGATGAAAAACCACCTCGCCACGTTGGATCGCTGCTCCCTGCGCCAAAGTGTGCTGCCCAACCTCGACATCACACGCGTCGATCCGAACGGACGCGCGACCATGGCGCTGAACCTGAACCGTTTGTTCGACCATCACCACCGCGTCAGCTCCGGCCGGCATCGGCGCGCCGGTCATGATGCATGTTGCCTGGCCACTGCACAGTTCATGCTTCGGAACGTTTACGGCCGTGACTTGCTCGATTACGTCCAGGACAACGCCCGAACGCCGCATGTCCGCGGAAATGATGGCATAGCCATCGACTAGCGATTTCGCGTAGGGAGGCGAATCGATGTCGCTTGCTATGTCCTCGGCCAGTACCTGGCCAATTGCATGACGCAATGAAAGATAGACGGCCGGATTGCGCCGCGCATGTTGTAGAATATGTGACTGGGCATCATGGATGCTAAGCATGGCTCGCCGTCTGTCGCAAGAAGCGTTTCAACAGTTCACGACCGCATTCCGTCAGAAAACTCTCCGGATGGAACTGCCATCCCTCGACCGGAAATCGCTTATGCCGTATCCCCATGATTTCACGGTGCCCGTCTTCCGTGTCGGCCCACGCTGACACGTCGAACGCGTCGCTGACCGTTCCTTGCCGAATCACCAGGCTGTGGTAACGGGTTGCGGTAAACGGATTAGCCAGTCCGGCAAAGAATCCTCGGTTGTCATGGTGAATTGCATCTGTCTTGCCATGCATCAACTGGCGGGCACGCACGATTTCAGAGCCGGTTGCCTGGCCGATCGACTGGTGCCCAAGGCAGACACCCAGAATGGGAATGTCGCCTTGAAACCGGCGGATACACTCGACAGAGATCCCAGCTTCTTTGGGCGTACACGGCCCAGGCGATATGATCAAATGGCTCGGATGCATCGCCGCGATCTGGTCGGGCGTGACATGGTCATTCCGATAAACCTGAATGTCCAGCGTCCGTTCGATCTCGCCAAGACGCTGAACCAGATTGTATGTAAACGAGTCGTAATTATCGACGATCAGTATCATGGCGGCGCATCCCCACGCGTCACGTGAACGGGAAAAAGCCCGCTTGGCCCAAAAATTGGCCAGTTGCGAGGTCCCGAAATCACCGCTCGGCAATCAGTGACTATCCGTCCCACCCAATCAGGTGCCATGACGCGAGGCCACATTTCATACCGCAGGCGGTTGAAAATCCAGGTTTGAAGCCACCTTCTTGGTCCCAATTTAGACCGATGGCCAGAAAAAAGGAAAATGTCCGTGGCATATCTTACCCCGTTTCCGTTCGTTCGACAGTCCAGGTGACGATTTCAGCCAGTGCCGATTGCCTTGTCGACCGCGGGCCCGAAAGATACGTACATGTGCCATGGCCGAATCGCTTTGTCTTGTCCCTGATCCATTCCGACCACCGGTTCCAACGTGAGTTCTGCCAATCATGTTCCATGACTTCGCGATGACAACCCTGCTTGTTGTCAGCACAATCGGAGCGTCCCCGACCTCTGCGACCGACTTGGCTGGTTCCACGCCGATCGCTGTCAACGGTGGCTTGCAGAGACTGATCACCGAACTCAGCCGCACCGTCATTCCTGATGATTACGAAGACAACAGACAATGGGGCAAGACCAAGAATGTGGTCAACGGCCTCTATGTGAAACGTGAAGGTCTGAGAATCAAAACGCACCGCAAACGAAAGCCAGTGAACCACGGAACCTGGACCCGTTATCGCATCCAGATAGTCGACTCAGCACATCTCTTTCACGTGCGTTTGCGGAATGTTCGAACCTTGGAGAACGGCCGCATCGCCTTCGATATAATCTGCGAGGCACGATTGCAGGTATTCGGACGCATGTCTCAATGGCAACGAGGTGTCCAACTGGTCAGCCTCAGTGCCGAGGCTGTATCCGATGTTCAGTTGATCATCGCCTCCGACGTTGCAACCCATCTGGATCTGGCCGCGATGCCTCCGGACCTGGTGATCGATCCGGTTGTTCGAAAGGCCGACTTGCGAATCCGCGAGTTTCACCTTAAACGACTGAGTCGTTTGGAAGGACCCCTGGTACGGCAATTGAGTGCCAGTGTCCGCGAAGTATTAGAGCGCGAAATCGAACGCCGCCAGGATAAGTTGGTCCAACGTATCAATCGCCAGTTGGACAAGCATCGTGATCGGTTTCGCTTATCGCTGAGCAAGACGCTCAAGTCGATTCTTCCTGCGATTCCGATTTCTCAATCGGGTGGAACCGCTCATCCGGCATCACCATCGATGTGATACGCAGGCCAAACTTGTCGCCAACTTTAACCGCTTCTCCCTTGGCAACCGTCTGATTGCCGACCTGAAGAGTGAGCGACTCGTCACACATCTTTTCAAATTGGATGATCGATCCTGGAACAAGCCCCAACATCTCGCTGACGGGCTGTCTCTTGTCGGCCAACGTCACGGAGACCTGCAACTCGATCTTGAGCAGGCTACGCGAGTAGCCAGGTAATTGCTCGAATGAGCAGGGAATCGTTGTCCCCGCCGATCCTGTCCTGGGTTGAGTTTGCGAATCTGCTGATGAACTCTGCACCGTCAGGCCCCTGCATTTGGCTAGACGTACCAAGGATCGGATTCACGGAAATCACGCACATTGTCTGTTATCGGCAGCCTAACCCGTGGACTTTCCCCAAATCCCCGGAACAGAGCCGGTTTGGATGGGCAGTGATCGTTGGCTGGGCCAACGGGAGGGCGAAGCTCCGGCCGAGCCGGTGAAAAGTGTCGACGCTGGCTGGCGTTGCGGCTCAGCAGGAGCTTCGCCCTCCCGTCTGGTGGACCACGTTACGATCAAGACCGTGTGGATGCTTAGCCGGAGCTTCCACGGTGCGGCGCGATGTCAAGGCAACAGCCCGTATTCTGGGATGTTGATTGTGTCCCTTGTTGCAGTCATCCGGTCACGACATAATCGGTTTCATTGCGTCTTTCGCTCATATGCTCGGCACTGAACAAACGCGGGTTTCGCCCGCAACCCAAGACGATGGTACCGTTCGAGCAAATTGATGCGTCAGGAATCCTTGCCCATTCTCGCAAGAGGAATCAAACGTGGATAGCATGCTATTAAATCGAGCGGTGTTGGTGTATGCGGCTTGTCTGATTATCGTTCCACTTGCTCGTGGTGAAGACTGGCCGTCGTTTCTTGGGTCGAATCGCGATGGAAAATCGGGTGTTCGGCAAATTAGGACGGACTGGAATGCAGGCAAGCTGCCGATCCTGTGGACGCGAAAAGTCGGCGAGGCGTACACCGGGGGTTCTGTCGCCGGAGGTCGCTACTACCTATTCGACCGCCTGGACAATGAAACTCGGCTGGCATCGCTCGACGCCAAGACGGGCAAGCAGATTTGGCTGTTCAAGTATTCAACCAGCTATCGCGACTATTTCGGGTACGATGGTGGACCTCGCAGTACGCCCGTTGTTGATGGGGACCGAGTCTATATCTATGGCGTGGAGGGCTGGCTCCACTGTTTGGACACCCAAGACGGATCCGTGAAATGGAAAACTGATACCATGAAGTCGTTCGGTGTCGTGCCGAATTTCTTTGGGGTCGGTTCGACACCGTTGATCTACCGAGACAAGTTGATTGTCATGATCGGTGGCAGTCCGGAATCAGCGCGGGAGGTTTCTCCGGGGTCATTGAATCTAGTGCGAGCGAATGGAACTGCCATCGTGGCGTTTGACAAAATGACCGGAAAGGTCGTTTTTCAGGCAGGTGACGACCTGGCCAGCTATTCGTCGCCAGTTGTTCGGACGATCGACGGTCGAGACTGGTGTCTTGCCTATTGTCGTCGCCAGTTGCTTGGCCTCGACCCACGAACCGGTAAGGTGGCGTTCGCGTTTCCGTGGCGCGCGAAAAAGTTGTATAGCGTCAATGCGAGTACACCGGTTGTCATGGGGCACCGGATCTTCATTTCCGAATCGTATCAACGAGGGGCTGTGATGTTGCAGTTGGAGGGCGACCGGCCGGAGGTGGTGTGGCAGGACCAACGTCGAATCCAGTCGATCGCAGCGCATTGGAATACGCCGATCGAGGTCGACGGGTACGTTTACGGGTGTCATGGAGAGCATCGAGGCTCAGCCGAATTGCGTTGTATTGACGCGGCCACGGGCAAAGTTCGCTGGAGTCGGGCTGGATTGCAGCGAACCAGCTTGACCTATGCCGACGGCCATTTCGTTTGTCTGTCGGAAATTGGGCGACTGATGTTGATCAAGGTCAACCCCGACAGATTCGAGTTGGTCTCGGAGTTCAAGCCGACGGCGGATCAATTGACTCGCGGTGCACGGCTGGATTACCCTTGTTGGGCCGCGCCGGTGATTGCCAACGGCTTGATGTATGTGCGCGGCAAAGAGCGGCTGATCTGCTTCTGTCTAAGCAGGTCTTCCTAGCCGGAATATTTCACGAGTGATCGGCTGACGGCCTGCGGGTTGACCCGTGACACGGATAGCTTCAAGGAATTGCTTGCTTCCGGCGAAAGGTCTGGTAGGATACATGGCCAGCTAACTCTTGTTTCGATGGTGGGCTACCGTATTGCCATGTCGAAGACAATAAGCCAAACGTAATGGTTGCAAGGAGTGTGAACATGGGTGATGAGCAAGGTCGTGGACAGCTGATTTTGATTCTTGGGATAGTCGGTCTGGTTTGTTGCATGCCGTGTGGTATTGCTGCATGGATCATGGGCGCAGGTGATATGAAGAAGATTGCCGCGGGTCAGATCCCGGAAACGGAACGTTCGTTCACTCAAATCGGAATGATACTGGGGATCATCTCGGTGGTCTTGGTGGCGATTGCCGTAGTCGGATGGGTGCTCATGTTTGTTCTGGCAATGGGCACTGCGGCTGTTGGCGGATAATGCGATCGCAGTTTGGATGCCAGTCCTATTCGCACCACCCGAAGACCATCGCGGCAGGCTTGAGCCTTCGGGCTGAGAGGGCAGTTCTTGTTTGTTGGCGTGATCTCGCCATGGATCAGTTCGAAGAATGGTGTTCGATCGCATATTCGGCATCGATCGGCTGGACGTGAAATCGAATCAGTCGGTTATCGGAGCTGCGTGGAAGGCTTGCTTCGATAGGTCTTTTCTCGGAATCAGTGATTGTTACGCGGCCCGTTCCCCACGACTTCGGAAGGGTGGCGTCGATCGTCAAGGGTTGATCGTAGAGAGCCGCATTGGACGAGCAGAGGATGGTGAGTTGAACTCGGGCTGGTCCACGACTGCTGAGTGTCAGCTTCGTGCCACGACGTTCGGTCAGGTATTTGTACGCGTCGGCCAGGCCGGTGATCCAAAGCTCTGATTCGTACTCTTTGGCAATGTCCAGTGCGGCTCGGAAGTTCTTCTCGCTGGTGGCACGGCCCTTTCCGATCGAATGGAAATGAGCTTTGCACCATCCAAGGCCGGGTTGAAGGTTTCGCTCCACATGTCGACGGAATGCGGCAACCCGGTTGCCGTACGTGTCGTCCATACCGAGTGAACCGGTCACGAGGAATGAGGGCCATTGGTCGAGGTAGTGGCGCAAGCTCTTCTTCGTTTCCCACCAGGTGCCACCCCCGAGATTTAAAGCGAGCAGTTTGCTCCTGTTCGGGAAAAGGCCCCAGATCACTCTCGCGGCATCGCCGATTTCGTGTTCCATGTCCTGGTCATTGATGGCGCCGCGATGGTGTGAAGTATGGTTGGCGAACTCTTGATCCCCTCGCCGAGCAACGGCTTCCCATTCAGTACGGTGTTCCTGATAAGGCGATCGGTGTCGTGGTGCGTACCGTTCGTCACGCATTCCGGGATTGATCATGAACGTTGCCCGGAATCCGTACTCACGCAGTGCCGGAATTGCTTTGGAGAGATGGGTCGGATCCGAGTCGTCGAATCGAATGCAGAGTGCCGCACGACGGCCATCATACCATTTGGCAACCGTGGCACTCAGGTCCGTGACGGTATCTTTGGCGTGACGTTCCTTTTCGGAAAAGACGCGTTGCGAGCCGTCCGGTCGAGCGACGACGCGAACCAGATACGTGGTCCGTCGCGGCGGAATACGGATCGTGAAGTTGTGCCATTCGGTGCCGTTGTGCCGCGCGGAGACGGGCTGCTCCGTCGCGTCAACTACCTGAACGTCCTCGGCGGGCCAATAGTTTCGTCCGCTGGCCGGCAACTCAATCCGGAGCGTTAGTGGTTCGTGCTCTCCATTCGGATTGACGTCAAGTCGCACATTGTGCTTCGCCAGGGCGAATACAGCGACAGTTGCCGAGCCGGCCGGTTCGGCGAACTTTACTTTCACACCGCCTGCTTCGGCTGCAGTAACATCCAATGGCACGGCGCCCAACACCAGGAAAGCCATGCAATGAGCCAGGCGTCTGCCGTGTGGCGCGTGTGCGGGGTATACACATGTCTTGTGAGCAGACAAGGAGAGTGGCCCAAACGCGGGCTCCTTCCCTCTTTGGTTGCGATCCTGCCATGTTAGGCGCAGAATTGTTCGCATGGTTCTCCCTCTCTGAAAACAACCAACATTTCACAAGACGTCAATACAAAGCGGGTTAGGATTCGCCAATCAATAACTGTTGCACAAGTCCGGGACCCCCATGGGCTTGTCCCATGGGTGAAGCAGTCTCTCGAGCCAAAAAAATATGTGATGAAAACTCCCTTTCCGCTCGCTCCCCGCCGCCTTTGGCGGCGGGGAGCGAGCGGGGGCTTTGGAGTGACGCGTTGCTCTTAGCTCAATAGACTCGCTCACCAACGGCACAAGGCCGTTGGGGTCGATCAGCCGAAAAAACAGCAGCGAAATGCAAATCCAACTGCAGACGGCGAAACAGTTACCGCAGTTCTTCGTCACTTTTCATGTTCATGATCGGTACCGAACCAGACCGGACTGGACCAGGCGATCTCCTGATCTTTCTGCATCACACGTACGTAATAGTAGCTTGTACCCGGGAGCGGTTTTCGGTCCACGAAAGTGAAACGCACCTTCCTGCCTTCGGGGCGAACGGTGTGGATAAACGTGTTGCTTCGGCATACCTCGATGCGATCGATGTCGGCCGGGCACTGCACTCGAATGTCGACGGTGACGGTTTTTCCTGGTTGCTCAGCGATTTTTTCGCCCATGAGATGACCGTCGACGCGGACGTCCAGAAATATCTTGGCCGCGGTCGTTCCATAGCAATGACGCGCGCGCAGTGCGTCCAGAATTGCCTCACGCGTCAAGTCCGGCGCGAAGACACACGCCTTGCCGTACCCGCCGCCATGATCCGGACTGGCGATCACTCCGATGATGATATTCAGTGCCCAGGCATCTTGCATGAAATTGCCTGCACCGGGAATTGTCCGAGCGGCCTGTCGGGGCGCTCCGAAATACTCGTACGAGCCTCGCGTCTGGAAAATCTCTGCCACCGGCTGCAGTGTTTCGTCATGAAACGACCAGTCGGTCGGAACATTACCCGTGTCCGCAAGCTGGTGCGGAATATGGATGAAGTTCGCCTTCAGTCGGCTCAGATCCTCCCAAACCTGGGAAGGCGTTTGATAGTTCCGAGCGTTCCACCACCGCGGGAAATAAAGATCGGCCAGGATCAGATTGCGATGGCCATAGAATCCGTAGGGGTGTTGATGCGAGTATTTCTCAAATGTCGAGGTCCACTCCTGCCCCAGAAATGGCATGAAGCGTTTGGGATCGTCATTGATGCGAGCCAGCTTAGCGCTGTAGTTCCACAAGTAGGCATTCATGTTGTACCCGTGATCGGTGACACAAACGAAATCGTATCGCGTTAGATCACGCATGTGCTGATAACTTTCGTCCAGCGATTGGTCGCCAACGCGATTGCAAACGTAAATATCCGAATGCTCGTGTAGGTCGCCGAAGTACAGGTTGAGTTTCTTTCCTCCATATTGAATCGAAGGAGTTGGAGATTCCTCGCCACGTTCTACTCGCAGCGAGGCCGCTTCGAAGGGATCGTTCGGTTCCACGATTGGTCGGAAACGCATCGTGGCATCGCCGCTGACTTGGCCCGCGTCCACATTGGCCAGGAAGATGTTGCTCGTCGCCTCGCCTGTCTTGTCGAATTCGTTCCATGATGGGGGAATGTCATCGCCTTGAATGGCGACGATTGCCCGGCCGTTCTGGACGGCTAGTCCGGGGAGACGATCCATACCTTTGTGGGTGGAAATCGGCATTGGTTTGATCCACCGTCCTTGACTGAAACATGTCAGAAAGGTGTCCCAGCCGGATCGTGGCAACCGGGGTCGGAGCATTGCGAGCCAGAGTCGTCCCGTTTCGTCGAATGCGGCCGAAGCGGCCTCGCACCGTTGCTGTAGAGGTGAAGGGCCATTTGTGACCGGGGTCAGCAGACCTTGAGGTGTGACTTTGGCGACCAGCAATCGTCGGTCATTGGTGGCACCCACATGATACTGCTGGACCAACGCATTTTCATATGCGAGCCACAATTGGTCTTGCCGTCCAAACAAAAAAGCGTGCCGATCGATCGTTGGAGCGTGCGTCAGACGTGTTGGTTTGCTCCACGTCCCGGCTGCCGGGCGACGGCTCAGGTAGATGTCATAGTTATTGTCCTGAAATGCGTGCCACGCGACGCAAACGTCACTATTGTCCAGGACGGTTAGAGACGGATCGTAACTCGAATGATCCGGCGAGCTGAGCGCGACAGGTTCCGAACTCTGGTCCCCTTGCACGCAACGCGCGAACACCTGCCGGTTCCTATTTCGATTCGATTCCCAGGCCAACCAAAGCGTACCATTGTGCCACGCCACTGCCGGGTCGACGTCGACACCACGATCGTGAGTCACTGCTTTTGGCCGAGTTGGTCCATCGGCACCGCATTGAACCAGGTAGATGTCCCAGTTGTTTTGTTGCTCTGATGCGAAGACCAGAGCCACTTGTTGCCCCATCGAGACCATCTTCATTGCATGGATGTAAGTCTTCGGGCCTCCAAGGACCTCCCAACGACCCAATGACTCAAACTGATCGTTGGTGATGCGATATCGAACTACTTGAAGTGAATCCCAGCCATCGTGAAAGAGGTTGTAGGCAACGTAAACTGTTCCGTCGGCGGCCACTGCCATTGCTGGTTCGTCGCAGAAACCATGCGTCGAGACGGCGGTGATCGCAGGCATCGTGGTTTCATGTAATGCCAGATCATCCACCCAAATGCGGCCCGGCGGTGAGCCATAAGACGAGGGGCAAATGACCTCAATCTTGAGCGTTCCCGATTTCTTCGGAATGATTGTTGCCCGATATCGTCGCCATTTACGAGTCACTCGTGGCCAACTTGCCACCATCGTCCGTTTCTTTTCTCCGGGCATGTTGACCCAGAGGACGATTTTCGTGCCCTTGGTTCCTCGCGCCCACATTTGAAAGTCATACCGATTATTGGCTCGGACGGTTATGTCCCGCTTCAGCCGCAACGCCTGGTTTGGTTGAACGACCTCGCCGGTCAAGCAGGCCTTGCTCCGGTGTGCCGCGGTTGGGTCGACCACCCGTTGGTGGCCGGCAGCGAGGGTCCAACCTTCCGTCCCCTTCTCAAATCCGCCGTTGGTGAACAAGTTTGCTGTTGGCGGATCAGTTTGCGCATGGGCCTGGATGCTTGCCAGACTGCAAAGTGTCAGTAGGGTTGTCTGAAAGAGACGTGTCATGGTTTGTGCCTTTCGGGCTCTACCTGATTTGGAGGGGTTGATCCGCATTCTACGGCTTCGGCCAGAGCGTTGACCAGATGGCTGACTTCCAAACCGGTCATTCGTGGTGCTGGATCCTGATCGCTCGTCCGATCGTAAGAAAGTCGAAGTC
>JAJSAJ010000840.1 GCA_024274855.1 Planctomycetota bacterium
AAGGTTGTCGGATTCCGGAAGGCATACCGGACATATATCCCTTCTTCACCGTGAAGAAGTACCCGACTCGGTTTGGCGGACTTCCACTGCGAACGGCTGTAAACGAAGCTCGTTTCTTCGTCCACGGCTTGGCTCGGAGCGGCCGTTTTCGCGACTACGATGTCATCCACGCCGACATCGGTGCCGCTTCACTAGTCGGGCTTCACGCCAGGAGACGATTCGCAACTCCCGTGGCTGTCGGATTGGGCGGACATGTCTTTTGCGAACAAACGAGAAGAGGCATTGTCTCACGATTCGTACGAAATGCGACGAAAAAGATCTTGAAAACAGCCAATGCGGTGATTGTCGACGGAGCGGACATTTCAGAAGGGCTTGTTGCAGCCGGAATACCAGACGATCGGCTACACATCATTCTGAATGCGATTGACTTTTCCGAACGGGCTGCGGCCACTTCTGTCTCAGGAACCGAAATGGAAGATAACCGCATTCTCTTCTGGGGCCGGCTTGTCCCGGAGAACGGGCCCGATGATCTCGTTAACGCGGCGCGTCACATGCCGTCTGTCCAGGTCTGCATCGCGGGCT
This sequence comes from Planctomycetota bacterium, assembly GCA_024274855.1. Taxonomy (GTDB): domain Bacteria; phylum Planctomycetota; class Planctomycetia; order Pirellulales; family Pirellulaceae; genus JAJSAJ01. Next base: position 583 of record JAJSAJ010000840.1, read on the forward strand.
CCGGACCCATGCAAAGTAGACTCGAACAATTGATCAAGACACATGAGCTTGGTGACCGTGTTCATCTACTGGGCCGTCTGCCACAAAACCAGTTGACGCAACAAATCGCTCGATGTTCGGTCTGTGCGTTTCCGCTCGTGCGAATCGGGGGCGTCTCGCAGGTCGTTGCCGAAGCGATGGCGATGGGGAAAGCCGTCGTAACAACACGAGCCGGTTCCATGAGTCAATTGGTCGCCGACCGACTAACCGGGCTACTTGTTCCACCACGCCAACCTCGCGACTTGGCCGATTCGATTCTGGAACTGTTGCGAAACGAGAGCTTAAGAGCTCGGATCGCCGTGGCTGGCTCCGACTTCGTAAAGGAGCACTGGAGCTGGTCGAAGCGAGTGCAAGAATACGAAAACGTGTATGACCTGATGGTAAAGCAAAGTTCCGGCTCGCGGGACAGTAGATCAAGTCACTCGCTTCCACACTGCGAATCAGCGTCGCAAGTCCTCACCTGAGTCTGCTGCATGCCTGGAGATTCCGTGATGCATTGGAAGGTCTGTCTATCCGACCTCGACTATGGAAAACGAGAGCAGGATGCTGTCGAGGCGGTCCTGAAATCAAATTGGCTTACGATGGGCGCGACCGTCGCGCGATTCGAGCAACGCTTCGCCACATTGCTCGGGGTGCGCCACGCCATCTTTGTGAACAGCGGTACGGCGGCACTGCACCTGGCCAATCGAGCTCTGGAGATTGGCCCGGATGATGAGGTAATTGTCCCGTCACTCACGTTCGTTGCGACTGCCAACGCGTCACTCTATTGTGGCGCAATGCCCGTTTTTGCCGACATCACAAGCGAGGACGACCTGAACATCTCGCCCGTTGACATCCGGCGAAGAATCACAGACAGGACCAAGGCGATAACGGTGGTCCATTTTGGCGGCTACATGGCGAATATGGACGCGATTTGCCGGATTGCGAACGAGCACAATCTCGCGATCATTGAAGATGCGGCACATGCCCCAGCGGCTTCGTTGCATGGAAAAATGGCCGGAACGGTCGGCGATGTCGGTTGTTTCAGCTTTTTCTCCAACAAGAACTTACCGACTGGCGAAGGGGGCGCCGTGGTGACCAACGATGATTCGATCGCTGAAAAAGCACGTAGCATGCGTTCGCACGGTATGACGTCACTCACATACTAACGCCACGAAGGACATGCGTATTCGTATGATGTCACGGAATTGGGGTACAACTATCGTCCCACTGAAATCACGGCGGCCTTGGCACTCGCTCAACTCGAGAAACTGGAACAGAACAACGAGTGCCGTCGAACATTGGTCGACATCTACCGGGAGAACCTGGCCCACGACGAACGGCTGCGGGTTCCATTTCTCGGACACCTCGGTGTTTCCGCGTGCCACTTGATGCCAATACTTCTTCCATTGGGGTGCGACCGGACCGAGGTGATCGACCGGTTGCGTGACCAGGGGATCCAGACCAGTATTCACTATCCGCCGGTACACCAGTTTCAGTGGTATCGACGGAGTTTCGGTTCTGTTTCACTGCGGACCACGGAGGAGATTGCCGCCCGAGAGCTAACATTGCCGTTGCATCCAGGGTTAGAAGTGGAAGACGTTCGTGGCGTTTGTTTGGCACTCAACAGGGCTCTCGAGGTAAACCGATGATGCTACGGCGAATTGCGGCTCATGCAAGTTACCTGGCACCGTTGCCGGCGATCAGCCGCTGGTTGTGGCGTCGCAGCGGTGTCCGAGTCGCCTCGTCGGTCACCGTCGGACGCCATGTAACCATGCTGGCTCAGAAAGCCGACATTCACCAACAGGCACACATCGGCGACGATGTCTACATTGGGCAGCTCCACTCCTTGATAATCGGTTCCTACACATCGATCGGACTAGGAGCGATTATTGATGGGGATGCGGATTGTTCGATAGGGAACAACTGTTTTATCGCGCCCTATTCCAATATAAACGTACGAAAATCGGTATCGATTGGGGATAACGTCGCCTTGGGCGGCGCACATGTTCAGCTGTGGACTCACGGAGCGTGGCATGAACGGTTCGGTGGCGACAAATTGGCAAAGTTTGCTCCGGTTACGATCGAAAAAGACGCTTGGATTGGGACAGGCAGCATTATTCTTCCTGGTGTTGTTATTGGAAACTCGGCCGTCGTCGGCGCGGGCTCGGTGGTGACTCACGATGTTCCCGCACATACCTTGGTGTCCGGCTCGCCGGCCCGTGTGCGAAAAACCGAGAGCGACTACCGTCGCCAGTTGGAAGCGGAAGATCTTCAACAGCTGGCCCTCGAGCTTGTTGGAGACTTCCTTTCAGAATTGACGCGCCGCGGCTATGTCGTACAGGCAGACACTGGCGAACAGTGGACGGTAGCCGATCGAGGGAAGCGTAGCCGCATCTTTTTGCTTCGCCACATTCCGGATTCGCTTCTCGAGCCGCACACCGAACCAACACTTGCCCTGCTGCTCGGTCCGTCGTTACCCGATTCGGTGCAAGCGTGCTCCACGGCCTTCTTCGATCTGCCCGGGCGACGATGCAAAAACGTACACTCGTCTCTCGGAGTCCGATTCAGAAAGTTCGCCAATCAATACTGGATTCGCTTCAATGATGCCGCCTGACGCTTCGAGTCGGGACCACCGAACAGTACCGCTGAGCTGGTTGGTCCACGGCGTAACACACTTCCCGAACATCACCTATTCGATTGAGTTTATTTGATTGTGCGCAACTGGTTTGCCATTGGCAGTATTCTTTTTTCACTCGGTTCGGTTCTCATCGCCGTTGTCGGATTTGTTCTGGTCGTCTTGATCGGACGTTTGGCAGGCGACCAGGAACTTGCCCTCTATGTTTTCGTGCTCTCTTGCCTGAGTTGGGTAGAACAGAGCATCTGCCGCTTCGTTGCTCAGACGTTTGTCTATTTCGGATCGAATCGGCTTGGACGTCTCGACTCGCTACTCTGCCGCGGAGCTCCCTTGCTGGTTGGCATTACGGTCGTGCTGACTGCGATCGCGATTGCGGCATGTTTGGCGCTGTCATTTTCCATGCCGCCGGCCGAAGGCCGACTCTGGCTTGCCATGGCTGTGGCATTGACGGACATCCCGCTGCTGCTGGCCTACTGTATTTTGGATTCCCTTCACCGAGTGCAGAAGCACCTCCTGTTTTCCGCCGTCGCGATGAAAGCCTATGCAGCCGCGAAGTTTGTCGCCGTGGGTGGCGTTGTCTTATGTGGTGGCGGCGCTGTTGGTGCCTTGGCGGCCAACGCATGCAGCACGGTCGCGGGCCTTGCCGTCCTCGCTTTTCGACTCGATCGCAAGAACTGGCCACGGGACGAGTCTTGTCGAGGGACTGAGATACTTGGCTGGGTTGTCCGATTCGGGTTTAGCTCGTCGCTTGCCGTCAGCCTGATCTACGCCGCTACGAACTTCGATCTCTGGGCCCTGACCGCAGTCGGAATCGCCCGCCAA
>JAJSAJ010000841.1 GCA_024274855.1 Planctomycetota bacterium
AAGGCGGCGAATTTCTGTGAGTGCGAATCCCACCCGGCTTCTGTCGTTCCGGCCGGTAGCACTGGGGGCGGTTCATGGAGGTAACGATGTGGACTGAAGCACTTCCAGGCAAAAGGGTCGCCTTGGGCAATTCAGCGAGCGTACAGGCTGAAACGTGAGTGAACGCTGAGCACGCCTCGAAACTGCGTCGCGGAAGCCGACCGAAGTCAAAGCGGGGAAGGCCGTCGTGGTTGGGCAAGCGAACGATATACGCACCCAACCGTTCCGCCGGGGTATTGGCGTCGGCATGTACGAAAGAGGCCGTTTTTCCTGGAATAATGGGGCCGCGACACGGGAAACCCCGGCGATGAGAGCGCGTGACTCTCAACGAGATCTACGTGAGGAGCAGGCTCGGTCGGATGGGGTGGCGGAGAGGCCTGTAGTAGTGACGACGCCCGCCCTTTTCATTTCGTAAAATCGGGCCGGTCGAGCGAAGGGGCCTTATTGAGGTATGCGTCAGGAAAGCGACAGGCCGACCAACGGGAGTGCCGGATTTAGCGAGTGATTGCTTGGAGTAAGTAAAGTTTCTGACGCATACATCAATAGTTCAAGGTTAACGTCACAAGTAACCCACAGCCGGGAGATTGACAATGCGTCTAACACCTCCACCGAAGGTTGAGAAGTTGCAGACGGCGTTGCATACCAAAGCGAAGCAGTCGCCCAACTATCGTTTCTATGCGTTGTACGACAAGGTGTATCGCAGGGACGTACTGACCCACGCGTATCGACTCTGTCGGGCCAACAATGGCTCGCCGGGTGTCGACGGGCAGACGTTTGCGGACATTGAAGAGTATGGCGTCGGAATCTGGCTGGACGAACTGACGGCAGAACTGAAAGGAAGAACGTATCAACCACAAGCTGTTCGGCGGGTGATGATTCCCAAATCGAACGGCAAAGAGCGACCGTTGGGGCCCTTTTTCTCCAGGAAAGTGGTAGCGATCCGGGATCGCGTGGTGCAAACGGCAACGCGGTTGGTCTTGGAGCCAATCTTCGAGGCCGACTTGCAGTCGGAGCAGTACGCGTATCGAGCAGGCAAGAGCGCGCACGGTGCCTTGGAGCAGATCAAGGTTTTGATTCGTTCTGGGCACGAAGAGGTGGTCGACGCAGACTTGAGCGGTTACTTCGACAGTATCCCGCCCGTTGAGTTAATGAAATCGGTGGCCCGTCGCGTGAGCGACAAACAGGTGTTGCATCTGATGAAGATGTGGCTCGTGGCACCGGTGGAAGAGACCGACAAGCGAGGAAACAAGCGTCGGACGACCCGCAACAAGGACGAACATCGGGGCAGTCCGCAGGGCTCGCCGATTTCGCCGTTGTTGGCGAACCTTTACATGCGGCGATTCTTGCTGGGCTGGAAGATCCTGGGGTACGAGCAGCGTCTACAAGCAAAGATTGTCAACGATGCCGATGACTTTGTCATCTGTTGTCGCAGGGGAAACGGTGCTGAGGCACTGTCTGCCATGCGGTCGATGATGGAGAGGCTGAAGCTGACGGTCAACGAAGAGAAGACGCACTTGTGCCGGTTGCCGGAGGAAACGTTCGACTTTCTCGGTTACACGTTTGGACGTCTCTGGTCGCGTCGCACGGGCGGTTCC
>JAJSAJ010000842.1 GCA_024274855.1 Planctomycetota bacterium
CCGGCATGTCATGCCGACGGCCGCTCCCTCCCCGCCGCCCAAGGCGGCGGGGAGGGAGCGGAAAGGGGGTTTTCATCACATGCTTTTTAGCTCGAGAGACTTATTCACCCATGGGACAAGCCCATGGGGGTCCTTCGACCAACGCACGTCCTCCATTTGGCTAAAGTGTATTGACGATTGTATTTCGTGGAAGGAGTTTCTTTGATGAGTATGCAACGACGTGAATTTCTGCTCAGCAGCACAGCAATGGCTGCTGGTCTGGCTGCCACATCCGACATTCAGGGTCAAACGATTCCAAAGCCAAAGCGTCAAGCCGCGTTGAAGTTGTCGAGTCAGCTTCGCGTCATTCCAGGTAAGAGTCTGGATAAGAAGCTGGCGACCATGAAGGAGTGGGGATTCGACGCATTCGAGCTACCTCGTAACATTGTTGGCCAGGAAAAGATGTACGAAGAGGCGGCGGCCAAGTCTGGCTTGGCAATGAGTGCGGTCTGTTGGGGGTCACATGACGGTGCGTTGGTATCCGAAGATCCAACTCGCCGCAAGGAATGCATGGCAGCGATCAAGGAAGTGCTCGCCTCGGCTGGGCAACTCAAGTCGACCGGCGTGATCTACGTGCCCGCGTTCAATGGCCAGACAAAGTTGCGCAACATCGAGATCCGCAAAGTCCTGACCGACACGTTTCCGGCGTTGGGTGAATACGCGGTCAGTGTCGGTTCACGCATTTTATTCGAACCGCTGAACAGAAAAGAGGCATTTTTCTTGCGCATTCTGGCCGACGCGGCCTCGATCTGCCGTGACATTGCGAGCCCGGGCGTTCAGATGATGGGCGATTTCTACCACATGGCAATCGAAGAGACGAGCGACATGGGCGCGTTCATCTCGGCGGGCGCGTACCTGCATCATGTTCACCTGGCCTCTCGCATTCGCGTGCTACCCGGACAAGACGACCGACAATTCGTCGACGGATTCCGAGGCCTGAAGCTAATTGGCTTCCAAGAGTACTGCAGTTTCGAGTGCGGCGTGAAAGGCGATCGCAGTGTCGAAATCCCCAAATCGCTGGCGTTCCTGCGCCGGCAATGGGCCGAGGCTTAGAGGTACGTCCGACGTGGGTCGGGCATGGCCTACCTCCGTTACCACCAGATCCGGTGTGCGAACTATCGAAGCTTGCAAGCAGCGATATGATCCCGTTCTTAACCAGGAGTGTTTCTGATGAGACACCTTATTCTTGCAAGTATCACCTTTCTTGTAACCGGCCTGGCGCACCCGTTTTCGGATCCTCTCGTTTCTGCTGCCGAAGATCCGGTCCTGGGATCGCGGATTGCGGTGTGGGACACGAACGTGAGCAAGTCCAAACCGATGGTTTCCGCGGATTTCTCGCGGGTCCACCAATGGACTCGCATCGGCCGTTCTGACAAGGTCTCGTCGTTTCGCGGAGATACTGTAATAACCGCTGGGCACGTTGCGATCGTGGTGCGCAAAGGGTCAGCCGCCATCGACGTTTATTCGGTCGGACCGAAACAGGTAATCCTGCGTTCCAAGCTGTTGCTAGTATCCAAATCAGGCCAACTCGCATCTCGTGTGATCGACATCTCTCTGACCGAGAACACTCGAAGCGCCGCACGGATCAAAGTCTCGTACAAGACGTCCGAAGGTGAACCCGTGGCTGCCGAACTGCGAGTGAAACGGGGAGACATTGCCATCGAATTGAAACCGGGCAACGGTGCCGGCCGGTTACGTGTCGCATGCCCTGGACGGTTCGCAATTCTGCCAGACTTCTTCGCGGACGACATCGTCCTGGACGCGAGGAAGATTTCCAATTCGATCATCACGTTGCCAAGTGAAAATTTCCTGCTTCAACCGACGGGACGGCAAGACGCAATTGTGATGTCTGTTTTCGAGAATCGCAATCAAGAGGTGCGTTTAATGCTAGAAGGCGATGAAGGTAAACGCACGCTTGCCGGCTCGGAAATCGACTTCGGAAGCCGTGGAAAGATCTGGGTGGCTCTGCTCGACGCACCCGCCATTTGGCATGCTCTGGAAATCGACCGCACCCAAGCCGGCCAAGTAATGCCACTCGATTGGAAGCCTCCGTTTCCAGCTCAGTGGCGAATCGACTTCACACGGAACAACGAGCTGGTCGATAGCTGGGAAATGGTCCTTCCAGCGAAACGCGGCGACGGTTACGTTAGGCCAAACTGGCTTGGAAAGGGGACATCGCGACTGCTTGATGGCCGAAAACGTTGGACGACCGTACTCGGTTGGTTCAGCTACCCATTCTGGATCGATCGTGGCGGAAAGGCCTATGTCCAGCCTCTGAAGAATCGCTCCTTAGCATTCGTCGGACCGGCTATTCTGTATCCCATTCACCGACTGCCCGAAACGCCACTTGACCAGTTCACCGTTGTTGACGTAGTCCGCAACACGTTGGGCGTTGGCCCTTGCGAGTACATTTTGGACGTGGAAGGCCAAAAGCAGCAGTATAAAGGCCGAGCGACATGCGCGACGCGCGATGCATTGCTGAGCATCTACGGAAAGAAGCAACAGAAACAGCGACG
>JAJSAJ010000843.1 GCA_024274855.1 Planctomycetota bacterium
GTTGTCAACAGCAAGACCATGTCCGTTACTGCTCATGGGTACCACGGAGTGCCGGCTGGACATTCCTACGTTGGCGGATGGGCTGCACAAAACAGAACCGCTCTGTTGCGTAAAGACCTGGATGGCGACGGCAAACAAGAGGTTGTCACGGCAGTCAACGGAACTTGGAATCGAGTGACGGTCTATTCCGAATCCGGGAAGCCTCTCTTTAACGCTCAATTCGGCCCTGGATCGAGCAACAAACCACGATCCCGAATGCGAGACTTGGACATCGCCGACCTGGACGGCGACGGCAAACAGGAGATCATCGTCGGTATCTCCGATGGACTTGTCGTCGTCCTTAACCACGCGTGCCAGAAAGTGTTTTCGACCCGCCTTGCCAGTCCCCCTCGTTCGCTTCGAGTGGTTGAGCCAGATGGCGAGAAACGCCCGTGGATCGTGGTTGGCTGCGATGACGGGTCGGTCGTCGCGCTCGACGAACGCGGCCAGTCTGTCGGAACCGGTCATGTCAACGGCCGTCCCGACCATATCGTGATCATCCAAACGCCAACGGGGCCCGCGGCGGTGATAGCGACCAGTAAAGGCGACATCAAAATGCTGCAGAAAGGCCGAGCGATTTCAGCGGTAGACTAGGCGACGCGGATCGGCAATCTGATTTGCATGCAATGAGGCCGGACAAGGCCACCTTGAAGCAGTTGTTTCACCATCGCATCGGACATGCCCCAGACACAACTTGCCATTCGTTCCTGTTTTTGCACAAGAATGTACTACGACCGGGGTCTTGATCGTAACGCGGTCCACCACACGGGAGGGCGAAGCTCCTGCTGATCCGTAAGGGCCGGCAAATCAATTATTGTCGTGTTTACTGGGGGGCGTTCGGGCGGCGATCCTCCTTAGCTGCGAGACTGATTCACCCATGGGGCGAGCCCATGGGGATCTGTACGCGGAAGAGTGCGACAGTTATTGGTTGGCGAGTCCTAACGTCAACCGGCGTCGACACTTTTCACCGGCTCGGCGGGAGCCTCGCCCTCCTGTTGGCCCAGCGAACGATCACTGCCTACGACCAGATTTTCTTCATCAGGACGTCTCGATATGCATAGTTTAAGGCGAAAAACCGTGTGGAGCTGTTGGATCGCCGGCAATGTAGCGATGCTGATGGCGATTCGCGCTACCGACGCACGAGGCGATGAGATCGAACTGCGTGATGGCTCGAAGCTTCAGGGGGTCATCGCGACTCAGACCGTGAACACGGTAACGATCGGCACGAAGAGACTGTCTACGAACAACATACTCGCCATCACGATCGAGGGCAAACGCCGTGAGTGCGGGAAAACGAACACGGTGAGGCGTAGCCAGGAGTATGCAAACGCAAGAGCATTCAAGGGCCTGACTTCGAAAGCCTACCTTCAAGTCTTTAAGGACCTGACATCGAAAGGCCTCCAGCCGGTGGCCATCCGCGGCTATGCGGTCGACGGCACACCGCATTACGATGTAACGATGGCCAAAGGACGAAAGTGGAAATGGTTCGCTCGCCACAATTGCTTGCGTGCGGAGTTCATCAAAGTGAACGACCATGCCGAGGCAACTGGATACTCGCTGGTTGTACACAGTCAGTTCCGTGTTGAGGGTAAGGCCATGCATGCCGCCGTGTGGGAACTGGCTCCTCGGAAGTTTCATGACGGCGGTGACCTGCCGACGACCGGAGCGACCACACCGGCGTGTGCATCGATCGGCAAAGTGGCCCGGACGTTCGTCGTTGAAGAAAACATCCCTGGCTTGGCCATCGCAGTCGCTAGACACGGGCGGCTAGTATACGCTAAAGGGTTTGGCTACGCCGATGTAGAAAAGAAAGAGCCAGTGCAGCCTGATTCGCTGTTTCGAATCGCCAGTGTTTCTAAGCCCATCATGGCCGTGGCGGCCATGCAGCTGATTGAACAAAAAAAACTGGCGTTCGATACACGCATGGTGGATGTTCTCCGGCATCTCCTGCCGAAAAATCAGCAACTCGATCCCCCGTGTAACGCGATCACAGTGCGACATCTTCTGCAACACACTTCCGGCTGGGGAACAGGACAATTGTCAGGACCGATGATGGTCACAATTGCCAAGGCGTTGAACGTGCCATCACCTCCGACGCGCGAAGATGTCGTTCGGTACTGGCTGGGTCGACCATTGGACTTCCGGCCAGGCGAACGCTTCGAATACGGAAATCTCAACTATTGCATGTTGGGACGAATCATCGAACAGATAACGATCCAGACCTACGAAGCCTATGTGCGAGACAACGTCCTTACTCCACTCGGAATCACACGAATGAAGATCGGCAAATCGCAACTCGCCGACCGCGCCGATGGCGAAGTTCGCTA
>JAJSAJ010000844.1 GCA_024274855.1 Planctomycetota bacterium
GGTCCGGCCGGATGGTGGGACGTCTGGACCAATGCGGCGTCCAAGCGCCCCTACCATCCCTCCATCCACCACGGTTGGCATCGGTGGGCGGAGTATGATGCGGGCGGCCGCTGCTTTGGCGTCTCCGGCTGGGGTGCCCATTCCTATGATCAAGTACAACGCGCGATCGGAACGAGTGACACCGGGCCGGTCGAAATCATGCTTGAAGAGCCCGTCAAGGTAATGGACACCGGCAAATTCGAGGAACGCAAGATCGGGGCCGACGAGACCGGCCAGCCCTACTACCGAATGGCCAAACTCATCGGACCCCGCGCGAAGGTTCGCATGTGGTATGCCAACGGCGTCGAACTGCGATGCCACCTCGACGGTGACCGTGGACCGGGGCTCGGGTGCATCGTTGTTGGTGAGAAAGGCAAGATCGAAGTGAATCGCGATAAGGTTACGTCGAATCCACGCTCGGTGTTGACCGGTGACGATCGTCCCAAGTCGCTCACCGAACAGCACATCGACGAGACGGCTCCGCACGTCCAGAACTTCCTCGATTGTATCAAGTCGCGAGAACGGGCGCACGCCGATATCGCCTACGGCTATCGTTCCGCAACGATTTGCAACCTGGTCAACATTGTCCGCGAGTTGGGCCTGGTCGGCCAGCGGCTGAAGTGGGATCCGGAAACCGACCAATTCACCAACAACAACGCGGCAAACCAGAACCGTTGGATGAAGCGTGCTCGGCGCAAAGGATACGAGCTTCCGAAGATCGGATAATCGGGACACGATCGACCGCGAGTAGGTGACAGTAATATGGCATGCTGCCACACTGGTGGCAGTATGTCGTGTTATTGGCATCGTGACTGTGTTGTGGCTGAATAGCCTCCATCTGGCGGAGCGAGGAGAACGCAGGAACGGCCAGCCGCGGCTGTCGCCCCAGCCCCAAGGGAGCTGCATCAACCCAGGGTGAAGTGGCGTGAGCAACGCGAACGGCACACAACTCCGGGAATCCGTGCCATACCAACCATCAAAGCTCTGACGGAGCGGGCCTACGAAAGGGGCGCGACACCGGCACTGTTGGGGGAATATCCTGCGAGGCACGAAGCACGGATACCCAGAGCAATGGCGAGCACCAGCAGACTGAACAACACTGCACTCGGCGTGGTCGGTCACGAGCCGTTCGCTACCGCCGGTGCCGAAGCCGGCATCGGCGGCGTAGCGTTGAGCGCCGAAGGCGGAGTGGCCGCAACTGGCTGATCGGGCAGGGCCAGGACTCGACCGGACACGTCTGGACTCGCGTCCCAATGCGGCCCAGCCGTCACCGATTGCATCTGGCCCGTTTTCAAATCATAAGAATAAATATGGCTATGGAAACGGTCATCACTCGGCGCAGCCAGCGCGATCTTGGAGTCGTCTGGAAACCAACTCAACTCCCAAAACCCGTCGATCGGCGGTGTGGTGCGCGTAATCAAGTCACGCGTTTTGTCCATCGGGCGTTCCACGTGCAACCAGTAAACCGCCTCCGCGGGGCCCTCACCCATTGCGTGATGGAACACGGCGAGTCGGCCATCCCGCGACGCGTCGACCTCGCGAAAGCTCGAACGTTTATCCGACTCGTCCGTCAACTGCACTGCCATGCCCCCGTTCGGATCGATACGAAACACCTCGGATCGGGTTCCGTCGCGAATCGGAAAGGCGGTAGCGTAAACGCAACCATCACCACCCCAGGATATGTAATCGATTTCTCTGTATTTGCCTGGAAACGTAACATTCAGCGGTTTGACTGTGCCGGTCGCGACCTCCAATAACTTCAAATGCTTCGCGTCACTGTCTATATATAGGATCTGTTTACCATCCGGCGACCATGCTAGATTCGCGACCAAAGGTTCAGTCTTCTTGAACCAGCGCACATCGAAATCGGGATCGCCCCAACGCGTCAGGCAGATTCGTTCCTTGGTGTCTCCGTCTGAAACGAAAGCAATCCATTTCCCATCGGGTGACCAGCAGGGAACTCCATCCTGATTCATCGTCTGATTTGGGAAGACGGGCTGGAGGTGTGTTCCATCTGAGTCGACCGTGTAGAGTTGGTTCGTGCCGCCGCCGCGATCCGAGCTGAAGACGATTCGGTGTTTCCATACAGGTAGTGAAACGGCTTGAACACCAGCGGGAAACATTTTGCCGACGAGGATAGAGTTCTTTTTGGGCCCGAAACAGAGCATTACCAAATGTGGCAAATTGTTGACACTCGCCAACATGCGGCCATCGACGGCATCCAGCAAGTGCAACGACTTCGAAGCGCAACTCCCCACGGCAAGCAAATCGTGTTGTTCATCAACGGCGACTTCGCTGGGAGCTCGGTTTTGCAGGTCGAAAGCCGCCTTCGGAGGAACTTCGCCGAATGTGCGGCGGTCGATAACCCAGATCTTGCGATGGTTCGGACCGCCGGCCTCGTCACAGACGTACAGCTTCTGGAGCTTGTGGGACAATGACACGCCACTCAGTTTGGCACCGGGGAACGCCAGAGTCCGAATCCGGTGCGGCGTGACCAGTTGCACTTCGTACAGCTTAGGAATATCGGACCGTGGACGAGGCGTTGTCGTCAGGTAGACAAATTGCCCGTCTTTGGACATAGAAAACCCTGTGTTGGTCGGCTCATCGTCCAACGGAATCTCTTTAAGCACACCCGGCTTGTCAGAGGCAATGTCGATAATGGACAACTGGTCGTTGGGCGTGAGTATGCGTCTGGCTATCCGCGGATTCCGGGAGCTTCGAGCGGTCTCATCGAGATCTGGCCGTTTATCGCTACCGATAGGCACGACGATCGTCTTTCCATCGGGAGACAAGACGATCCGTTGGCCCCATCGCCACCAATCGCTATCATCCCGAATCTTCTGCTTATCAACGAGCGGGATCATGGTCACACGCCGTTCGGCACGAAGATCGATGTGTGCCAAATCGTTACCGTAGAGCGCACACACATACAGGTCTTTGTCATCTCTAGATATTGCAAGACCATAGCCACCGCGAAAAGACTGAATTTCAACCGGCTTCGACAGTTCGTCGCCCGTCACGAAATCCAGCTCGCGAACGATGCACGTATCGTCATCCAATTTCGAACTCGCCAAAAACACGCGGCGTCCATCGTGGGTCACGGTAAACGCTCCGGGACCGTTTTCGTAGGGGCGGCCGATCTGGCGGTAGACCATTCGTGCGATTGGTGCTGAGTCGGACGTAGTACCGATCAGGGGACTACTGGCGGATTTATCATCCACGGCGGGACCAGATGCAAGTGGCACAGGCTTGGTGCGGGATAGCATGAACACAGTCCATCCGGCCACCGACACGGCCAACAAACCGGCTGCTGCCAGCCACAGCCAGCGAGGCAACGGTTTGCGAGGCGGCTTGTATTTTTGAGGCCGACCTTCCTCCTGCCGCTGCAGCGCATCGGCAAGCTCGTCGGCCGATGGGTAGCGATCTTCCCGGCGAGGCGACATTGCCCTACGGCAGATACTGTCCAGTTCTGGTGACACCTCGGGGCGCAAACTGCGAGGACTCGGGGCAGGCGATTTCCCAAGGTGTCTTAGCAGCTCGGCCGGCAAGGTTCCAAACGGCACCGTCCCGGTCAACATCTGGTACAGAACGACCCCCAGACTGTAGATGTCGCTACGACAATCGGCCGACTCGCCGCCGGCAACTTCGGGCGACATGAATGCAAGGGTCCCGGCGAAAACGCCTGTCGTGGTCATGCCGACCGAGTTTTCGGTCGAGCGGGCCAAGCCAAAGTCCATCAAGATCGGTTCGCCGTCCGGATCGATCATGATATTCGCCGACTTGATGTCACGGTGGATGATCGCCGCATCATGTACACACCCAAGCGCCGCCGCCACAACGCGCACGATCGTCGCAGCCTGGGCGACGTCGAAGGGCCCGCTTTCGTCGAGTTTCTCCTGGATGGTAACACCCCGGATCAGCGCCATGGCGATGAAGTTCACACCGCCGACCGTACCGGCATCATAGACGCGACAGATGTTGCGATGCTCTAACTTTGCCGCCACCTTGGATTGGTGCAAGAAACGCTGAAACACTTTTTCGTCAGCGTACCGGGGAAACTTCAGCGCCACTTCCCGATCCATCTGGCGGTCGTAAGCTCGATAGACATTCCCTTCGCCCCCCTCGCCCAACTGGCCACGGATCTTGTACCGCCCGAACGACTGGCCCATCGTCAGGGGAAGATAGACGGGCGGCACGCCCTCTCGTGGAGTGGCTTTCACGGTCGACTCATCCGGCCCCCGAATAGACTCGTCGTCGCCCGGAAAAATCCGGTCTTTTTCGGCTTGCTTGTCGATTTCATCCAAATCGATCTGCTCAGCCAGGTCACCAAACCGCCGGTGCAGCTCGTCCGGATCCAGGGGCATTGAAAAGAGTGAGCGCGTCGAGCACTCCGCTTCTAGCAACTCGAGTAGACTGGCCGGGCGCCGACTCAGGTCAGGCCAACGTTCCAGGTACGCCTCGAGGAACACCGGCTGCATCGTCCGCCAATGGTACTCGATATCAACCTTGATACACTCGACCAACGCTGTTTCCCGAACGATGTCGTCCAAAGGAGCCACAAACGCGTCGATGTCCGGCCTGCTTTCCGAATGCCACGCCTCCTCAAAACGATGCAGCGCATCTTCAATTGACAGCCACTGCGAGTCGTTTAACTCTGGAGCATCCGACGCCATTTCTCAACTCCGTCAAAACCCCCGCGTCCCAAAGACACGGCTCACCTCAGTCCCGAAGGGACGGACCTTCACCAGCCCGGCGCGGAGTGATGCGAGCGAAGCAGACGGCATCCACCCCAGGGCAACCGTACCCCAAACCAACGTCCCAGCCGCAACCGGGGCGGCCCTACCCCACGAGCAAGATGGCTTATCGCACAAACCTACGCACAATATCAAGCAGCAGTCGAGGCAAAACGGGATCAGAAAAACAACGATCTATCCAAAAAAATGAGAATCAACTTGATATACGGCTTTCCACGCGCTGCCGCACACGCTGAGTCACTCGGTTCAGCACTCGCTTGACCGTGGCCACCGACCACCCGGTCTCTGCTGCGATTTTCCCAATCGAATGGCCCTGGAAATGTTTGAGTCGAAAGAACTCCGCGTCCCGAGGCTCCAACTCATCGATGATGCCTGCAATTTCGTCGATCGAGTCCGCCAGCTGAAGGGCAGCATCCTGCCACTGCCGATCGGATATCTGAAGCTCGGCCGCATCCGCAGCCAGTTCGCGGTCGACGTCACGTCGCTGCCGATGATGATAATCGGCCGCTTTTCGGATCTTGTTTTCGGCGATTTTCAGCAGCATTCGGCATAGAGCGCCCGAATGCTCGAATGCGTACTGGCCGTCCGAGGTGCGTCGGAAAAACGACCAAAACGCCGACTGCATGATGTCGTCCGTATCAACGCGCCGTCGCAAGCGTGCACCGATCTTCCGATCGACAGCCTTTTGCAACCAAGGGCCAAAACGCTGAAACAACAGGGTGGCTGCCGCGTCATCACCCTCTTTCAACTTATCTGTAAGCGTACTGCTGGGAACGCGAGGATCCTCTTGCTGGGACATTCTTCCTTTAATCCGTTCTCCGACCAGACGCACCGAATCCAACCGTTCCCCATCATATCCTGTCAGGAAACAAGTTGCCAGCAAGGTCCTGTTCGATCATGGCAGATGCAGCCGCTAATTGGCATTAGCCGCGCCGCACACCCCTCTATAGAACCACGCGCGGGCAGTTCTCTTCATCTCGTTCAGCCCAAGAATATGTTCCGAGCAGCCTGGATACCGCACTCACATTAGGCAAAGGCGGTCGGTGGCAGCCGAGCGCATTCCAACGTCTTTTTATTTTTCGTGAGTTTTTTGCCGGTTCGGACCCTGCTTGGTATGACAGGTGGGCATCCCATCGTCCGCTGTTTTTTTGTTACCTGCACCACTGCGGACCGTTTTTGGCGATCGGCAAGAAGCGGCTCCCCGAATTGTGAGTTCATCACATGGCCCCCACTGCGTTCATGACCGGAGCAACCGGTTTTCTTGGCCGGCAGCTACTTGCCGAGCTATTGCGCAAGACGGATCTGCAATTCTACGTTCTTGCACGGTCGCCGGCTACGTGTGATATGGCTCTGCGAGCACGGTGTCCGTGCCAGTTAGACCGTGTGCAGGTCATCCACGGCGACGTAACTCGCCAAGACCTCGGAATTCCATTTGATATCCGTCGCCACCTGGAAGGGTGTGTGACCGAAATCTGGCACCTCGGCGCTTTGACGTCCTTTGACCCGTCGTGTCGTGAAGAGACGATGTTGGTCAACGTCGAGGGAACTCAACACGTCTTGGCATTCGGCGAGCAGTGTAGCAGATTGAAACGCTTCTACCACATGAGTACGGCGTACGTTGCCGGGCACGAAGCTGGCCCGATACCGGAAGGACCGTTTGCGAACCTCGCTGGATTCAAGAATCCTTATGAAGAGTCCAAATA
>JAJSAJ010000845.1 GCA_024274855.1 Planctomycetota bacterium
GATTGCATTCAAGGTAATGGCGGCTGGAGCCATCCCGCCAACAATCGCGTTCCCGCACGCGTATCGCCACGGTGCCGATTTCGTTATCGCCGGAATGTTCGACTTCCAGGTCGAAGGCGATGTAAAAATCGCGATCAACGCTGTTAAGAAAGCAGGTCGACGTAGCCGGGCATGGCAAGCCTGACCCGAACATCGCCTGCTATCGCACCGACTTTTGGGGACCATTCACGTTTGCCCGACAGTGCAATTCCTTGAATCCCGCTCCCACCGAACGGGCGAGGGATCCAGCTCCCATGCCACGAACCACGCCATGTACCCTATTGGGCGTTCTGTGCCTGCTCGTGTCAACCGCGAATGGAATGGCAGATGACTCGGCTGACTTGACGATCAGTAGTCAAGAGTGCTCGGTCACCCTATCTGTCGCTGCTAAGGGCGCGGTCATCTCTCTTGTGAACAAGCGGACCGGCCGGGAAATGATCGCGAAACAAGAATCGCCCGAGCTATTTCTGCTGAGGTTTTCACAGCGGGATAAGAGGCCATCCAAAACGTTCTATCTATCAAGCCGCAATGCTCGATCCGTCCACGTACGGCAAGAAAAGAGCGACGGCGAAGTCACCGGCTTCATCGAGTTCTCCGAGATAGACGGCCGGCCGATCCACGTTGAATGCACGGTGACAGCCACTCCCAACGACCGGTTCCTTCGCTGGCGACTCAGGGCCAGTTTCCCTGACAATCTGATGCTCCAGTCGGTCCGTTTTCCAATGATCGTGTTTAAAACGCCCTTGGGTGGTGAAGCGACAGACGCGTTTGTAGCGGGAGCTACGAAAGGCGGCCTTTACCCGGCCCCAAGCAAATGGAAATCCGGACGTCGCGTGGCATTCAGACAGCCCGGCAGCATGGCCGCACAATTCGCATGCTATTACGACACTGACGGGGGCGTCCAAACGATGGCCCTCGACGCTCAGGGAACTCCAAAAACACTGTCAGCAACACGTACTGCAGAAGGTCTTGCGATCGCGTGGACGCGGCCGTGCTATCAAGCGAGCGATTTCAAACAGACCTATGACATTGGCGTCACGACCTTTCAAGCAGTCGGTGACAACACGTCGACCGACTGGCGAGACGCGGCCGACATCTACAAACGGTGGGCCGTCCAGCAGGCCTGGTGCCGGCGAACACTCAAGCAACGTGATGATCTGCCGACATGGCTCCGAGAGGGCCCGGCGATGGTCCGATTCAACCGCACATGGCTCAGGCGACCGCCAACGATCGAATCCTGGCTGACAGAGTATTGGAAAAAACAATTTCCGGATAACACGCCGCTTGTGATCGCCTATTGGGGCTGGGAGAAAGTCGATACGTGGATCACACCCGACTACTTCCCCGTCTATCCTTCTGACGCGGAATTCCGGCACTTGACTGCCGTGGGGCGAACGATCGGTGGGCACAGTTTCTTATGGCCGTCTGGCTATCACTACACGCTGACCTACAAGAAACAGCCGAATGGCCATTTTGCATGGGACGATCGAGAACGTTTTGACGCGGTCGCTCGGTCGCATGCCATCTGCGATCGTGACGGACAGGTGATCCTTCGAAAGCCCAGTTGGCTGCGAGGTGGCCAGACAGCCACGATGTGTCCTGGCGATCCCTGGACCATCGACTGGCTCAACCGGGCGGCCATCGAAATGGCAAGACGCGGGGTCGAGCTAGTTCAAATCGATCAGGTCGTAGGGGGTGCGTTCCCCGATTGCTACAGTCTGAAGCACGGTCATTTCCCAGGCTCCGGCATTTGGAAGACCGAGGTTTTTCGCAAACAACTCCAATCGATGCTCGCCGCCTGCCGCAAACTTCAGCCAGACGCGGTCGTCTGCTTTGAAGAGCCCAATGAGCATTTTATTCAACAAGTTGGCATTCAGGACTATCGAGACTGGGAGGTGATGCGCCGCAGCAACGTCGAGCCGGCCTCCGTCTTCAACTATTTGTACCACGAGTACCTGCCGACGTTTCAGAGCAATCCACGACGCGGGGATACGTTGATGGCCGCACATTGCCTGGTAACCGGCCAGATTCCCCACCTGGTCCCATCGGCACGAATCGGCCCGTCGGCTCTACTGGAAAACGGCACATTCGAAGAGTGGGTCGGTTCCGCACCGACCGGCTGGACAAAAGTTTCAGGCTATCAAGGCCGTCTTTACGATGGCGACGCGATTCACGATCGGTCTCATCAGCACTCGGGACAATACAGTCTTCGGCTGGAGAATACACAACCAAAGCAAATCGTCCAGGTGTCACAAAACATTCACGTCGGCAATACATTTCATCCCGGTCAAGCGTATCGGATGAGTGCCTGGTTGAAAAGCGACGGAACCACACAACCGAACGCCCTCCTCGTGGGCGCCTTCACCTCCGACATGAAGCACCTGAAATCGTGGCGAATCGCCGTGCCACAATCCAAGAGCGAGTGGGTTGAAGGGCGAATTGACTTCAAGCTGCCCGAAGGCACTCAACTGTTGAGAATCATGCTGCACATCACCGGACCGGCACGCATCTGGATCGACGACATGGCTCTTCTCAAGACTCATGTGGACGGGCCCGCTGTCGAAGTCCCCTGCCCCGACGCGCCATCGGATCACGCACTGATGCACGCTTGGGTCAGGCTGTTCCACGGCGAAGGGCGTCCCTATTTACTCCACGGAACAATGCTCCACCCACCCCCGCTGAAGACGAGCAAACAAGCGGTTACCGGACGGTCGTTCCCGACGATTCTGCACAATGCATTTCGCGCGTCGGACGGCTCGCGAGCCACGGTACTCGTCAACTGGACCACATCGCCACAAACGGGCCAACTCGACTGGAACGGCAAGAAGGTTACCATCACATTGAAACCACAGGAGATCAAACTGCTTCGAGAATAGCGGCAACGCATGAACGAATCGCAGAAGCTCAAACGTACGAGACCTGCACTACCACGAAGCAAACAGGCGGCGGATGAAAATGCTGAATACACTTTGTCGGCATCGCGAGCGGCAAGTGCACACGAAACTTTCGACACACACCAATAACACGCCCCGTCAACAGGTTCAGCCCCTCTTTTTGGGACAACTTCATGATTACGCGAATTCACATCGGCGTTCTAACGGGCATAACCAGCGTTCTCACCTGCTTGCCAATCGCTTGTGGCGCGCCAGCGTGGCATCCTCCAGAAATCACGCTCACCCCAGCCCGGCAACATCCAGCGTTCGCTTGTTCACCAGCCGAATTATCACGACTGCGGAAGGCCTATCGAGCCAAAGGCCCGGCGCACCAAGTCGTGGCGGCCATGATATCGAACGCTGATCGGGCGATTCGTGCGCCCATCGAATTCCCACCACGAGGCGGTCAGCACAACCAATGGTACCAATGCGACAAGTGCCAGATCGCATTGAAGATGATCGACACAACGCACCACCGCTGCCCGCAGTGTGGCAAGGTCTACTCGGGCGAGCCGTATGATGATGTAATCTTTTCGCATCAGCATAGCCGCAATCTCCAACGCATGGTAACCGCGGCGTGGGCCTATGCAATTACGCAAGACGCAAAATATGCGACATTTGCCCGAAAGGTATTGATCGGCTATGCCCAGCGTTATCAAACATACCCTCTACATTCGGCCAGCCGCTCGTTGTCGGGCTGGGGCTTGAAATCAGGTGGCCACCTCTATGAGCAAACCTTGACGGAAGCCGCAAGCTTTTCGAGAACGATCGCACCTGCCTACGACTTGATTCACGATTGGAACGGCCTATCCGATGACGATCATCGGACAATTCGCAACGGTCTGATCCTGCCAATTCTCAAGAACACGGACCGCAACCATGCAGGCAAGAGTAATTGGCAAACCTGGCACAACGCCGCATTCATCTGGGGTGGGGCTCTGTTGAATGATGCAACATGGGTGCGCAAAGCCATCTCAGATCCTCGCAATGGATTTGCCTTCCAGATGGATGTATCCGTCACAAGTGATGGCATGTGGTATGAAAACAGTTGGGGGTACCATTTCTATACACTCGGTGCGATCGTCGAAATCGTCGAAGTGGCAAGACATTTGAACATCGATCTTTGGAGCCACCCCTCGTTGAAAAAGATGTTCACCGTCGCGATCGACTATGCCATGCCAACTGACCGATTCCCTCGATTTGGCGACGACGTGAATACATCGTTGCGGAGCATGTCCGGCTATCTGGAATATGCCTATCACGCGTACGAAGGCCCAAATATGCTTCCCTATCTGGGAACTCATCCCACTCGCGTTTCGATCATGTTCGACCGCACTCCCACGACAACTCGCAAGAGACCTCATTTGACCAGCAAAGTGCTGCTCGGTGCCGGACACGCGATCCTTCGCACCGACGGGCCGGCCAAACTTGCCGCAGC
>JAJSAJ010000064.1 GCA_024274855.1 Planctomycetota bacterium
CAGAACCGGTGCGACGCCCTTCAACACGCTTCGCTTCGACTTCTCGACGTGCCGGCCGCCGGCTCACATTATAGCCATTTCGCCGCCGCTGTGCGGTTGTTGGATCGTGTTCGGGTGCGTAAGGCAGCGTCATCTCCGGTGACCTCGGCACCTTGTCCATTGGTTCGGGGTGGCACGTGTGCGGTGATTGACTGACCGGCAGTTGTGACGTAAAGTCAGGCGTTTCCACGAACCTACGGTTTTTCCTCGCGTGCACGCTACCAACCAAAATGACTCGCCTGTGCACTTTCTTCATCTACTGCCTTACTTGGTGGTCGGTGTGTTGGCCGTTTCGTGCGCGTCGCTGTTTGTTCGTTTTGCCCAGGCGGATGGGATGGCGACCTTGGCTATCGCTGCCTGGCGTCTCACATTCGCTTCCACGGTCTTGCTTCCATATGCCTGGGTGACGCGTCGGCAGGAATTGCGGGCCGTAACATGGTCCGAGCTAGGTCTACTGCTGGCGGCCGGCGTGTCCTTGGGACTGCATTTTGCCACCTGGATCGCATCTTTGGGCCACACCTCGGTCGCCAGTTCCGTGGTTCTCGTCTCGATGGGGCCGGTTTTCGTAGCGATTGGATCCTGGGTGTTCTTGGGCGAGCGTCCAAGCCGGAAAACCGTCGGTGGCATCGGTGTTGCCACGCTTGGGGGGGTTGTGATCAGTGTGGGTGATTTCGACTTGGGCGGGACTCACTTGTTCGGAGACCTCTTGGCATTGGGGGGTGCGGCCTTCGTCGCCGCGTACTTGATGATCGGGCGTCACGTGCGTGGACGCTTGTCACTTGCGGTCTACGTGGCACCCGTTTACGGTGCCGCCATGGTGACGTTGCTGGTGATCGTAGCCGTCGGGCGTCAACCCATGCTTGGTTACAACCTGACTGCATACGGCTGGGCGTTAGCGCTCGGTTTGGTCCCCCAGTTGATCGGCCACACCACTTTGAACTGGGCCCTGCGTCATGTCTCGGCCACGTTCGTTTCGCTCGTGACACTAACCGAGCCGCTTGGTGCCGGATTGCTTGCGTACATGGTTCTGGGCGAATCGATCACACTTCAAACGGCCGCCGGTGGGATCTTCGTGCTGGCCGGCGTTTACATCGCATCACGTGGCGAGTTGGCTGCGGCCTGAAATGCCGCACGGCCAACTCGATGGAATCGGGACATTCGCCATGCACACACCATGCGTGCCGGATTCTGCCAACGGCACGCTTGTTGTATGTTTCGTCGGCGAAAACCGGTCCGGTACGCTATTCCTGGGTTATTGGCCCAGATCCAGCTTGGCCCATTTTCGGCCCGACAGTTTCTCAAGTGCTTCCTCGCTCACCGAGCCGTTTTCCTTGAAGGTTAGCGACTGCAGGTTGGACATTGCCAGGATCTTGTCGACGGCCGCGTCCGACACGCCCGTGGTTCGGATCGACAATTCCCTGAGATTCGGTAGGGTAGCAATGACGTCGACTGCGGCATCCCCCATCTGTGGAACGGACCAGATGTAAAGCACCTCGAGCGACTTCAGATTCGCGAGACTCTTCAGCCCTTCGTCGCTAAGCGAATCATTTTCGTGGAGATAAAGTCGTTTCAGGTCGGGAAGGTCTTCAAAAACGCTCATCGCCTGATCATCCACCATCGGAAGATCTCGCAACTGGAGTCGTGTGAGCTTCATTCCCTTGAGCGCCAGCACGCCTTCGGAACCGAACCCTTGACAACGAAAGATCTCAAGCTCGCGCAGACTCTTTATTTTGGCGAAATTCGAGCCAGCCTCACTGGTGAAAGCAAAATCCTGCACGAGTAGTGATTTGAGCGTCTTGCTCTGGGCCAGGCATTCGATGCCATAATCACTGACCGTGGTGCTGCGATGTTTCAGCACCACCAGGGCGGGCAACGTGCCGACAACTTCCATGGTCAAGTCCCCGGCCTCCATGTTGCCACGCAAATCCAAAACTTTCAGCTTCTTCAGCTTCGCCAGATGGCTGGTTCCCAGGTCATTGAAACGGTTTTGGACAAGCGACAAACGCTCGAGCTCGCTCAATTGACAGATGGTCTTCAGCGCGCCGTTCGTCATGTTCGTGTTCGATGACAGGTCCAGAACGATCAGTTTTGGAAACGACTTGACGATCAGTTCGACGGTCGGGTCGCCAAGGACCGAGTTCGTCAGGGCCAGCGTCTTCAGGTTGGTGAGTCCCACAAGCTGTGCGGCCATCGCATCGTTCAATTTGCGGAAATTCAGAATCTCAAGTGATTCGAGGTCCGACAGTCTCCCGAAGAGGGCCATGTCATCGGACTTCAGTGTCGAGCCATCCTTGATCGTGATTTCTGTCAGCACGCCATCAGGCACGATCTTGTATGTGGCAGCGGTCCCCATTGCATCCAGCAACTTCTTGGCGGCGTCCACATCGTCAGCTTTGGCGGTCGGCGTGCGCTTGCTTGCGTTCTGACTATTGCTGCGCTCACCAGGTTTCGCGCCGGCTTTGTCGCTGGTGCCCCCACGCTTGTCTTGATCAGTATCCTTATCACCCGTCGTTGGTCTCGGACAGCCGGCCAAGCCAATCAGACCGACGGCAAAGCCGACGAGCGCACAACGAATCCATGGCGATCGCTTCATGATTCTATACTCCTTCGCAGGGCGAATCATCACCCATTCCGTACACGTTAACGCGGCAGGCCCGCACGGCAAGTAGCGTGCCCATGTTACATTTTCGGTGTGCAACGCCCGGATCAAGTTCACGCGTTCCAAGACAACAACCGCGGGGGCACAAGGAGGTGCCCCCACGGTGTGGACTCTTGGATATTTCCGAATGCCGAGCGGGCGAGTTTAGTCGAGCCGATAACCTTTAGGATACGTCGGTTTGATCAAATCGGCCACGTGCGGTGTCTTGAGCGATGCGAGATTCGTAACTTTCAAATTCTTCGCATCCCACTGGATCTTCTCGCCCCAGTCGCCCATGGCGCCGTTCGGTCCGCCCTTGGCTGCGGCCCATACGGCCAGATTCCCCAAAAGGATAGTTTCCGTAAGCGGGCCGGCGCGATGGATGAAATTCGACTGGCAGATCATCGGATCGCCGGCGGCTACGGCCCGAAACAACTCGTACATGTTATTGACGTCGTTACTGCCTTTCTTGACGGCCTTCTCGTAGTCAACCTTGACCTTGTCGACGCCCTTGAGCTCGTAGCGACCACAATAGTCATCGGTACTGTAAAAGGCCCCCTTTTCGCCGACGATCAGTACGCCGCTATTGGAAACCCGATTGATGCCCCACTTGCTGAACACCTCTTGCGGCGGCTTGTTCCCCTTACGATCGTACCACCAGCATGGAATGGCGGGACGCTCGGGCGTTTCGGGAAACTGGAACTCGATGATCGAGCTGGCGGGGAAACTATCGTAATCGTGACCGGTCGTCTTGGCGACGACGGAGACGGGGTTTCGCAGCCCGCAGGACGCAAACGGCACGGTCACCTGGTGGCAGGCCATGTCCCCCAACGCGCCACTGCCAAAGTCCCACCAGCCACGCCACTGAAAGGCGTGATACAAACCGGGCCAGTATTCCCGCTTGGGAGCAACGCCCAACCAGTGCTCCCAATCGACGTTTTCGAGATCGCGTGCGATTTGCTTTTTCTTGGAATCGATGAGCCGATCGGCGTCGTCAGGATTCTCTTTTCTGGCCTGAGCAACGAATTTCTTCATGGTCATGCGCCGGCCGGGTCCTTGAGCCCACACCGGACGATTCGACCACACGTACACTTCCTTCAATGTGCCGAGTACGCCCGAACGGAGCTGGGCGATCGCTTCACGTGACGAATCGAGTGCCGTTCCCTGATTGCCCATTTGCGTGCAGACACCCGTCTCCGCGGCAACCTTGGCCATGAGACGCGCCTCGTAGATCGTTCGTGTCAGCGGCTTCTGCGAATAACAGTTAATTCCCAATCGCATCAATTCGAGTGTTATCGGCGCATGCATGTGATCCGGCGTGCTGATCGTCGCAATATCGATTTTCTTGCCATACTTGGCAATCAGTTCGCGAAAGTCCGTAAACTGCTCGGCATCCTTGAATCCTTTGGCCTCGCCCTTGCCCTTAAGCCTCTTGCGGTCCACGTCACAAATAGCAATGTGATGCCCGAACTGGGCGGCGTTACTGGAATCGCTTGCTCCCTTGCCACCAACGCCGATGCTGACGACGTTCGGTCTCTCGTTCGGGGACTTGCTTAGAGCTTGACGCGTGCCGGCGGCCACGAAGTAGCCGGTGCCTACCACCGCGGTCGTCTTGAGAAATGTACGACGAGTTGTCTTTGACATAGTCTCTCACCTTCAGTATTGATGTAATTGGGAAGAACAGGCTGGCAACGCCCTAAACGGGCCTTCCCAGCGACCAACACCCATAAGACTCTTGTGCGTTGTCACAGGCAAGATGTTGGTAACAAACAGGAGGGCAGGGGGAACTAAGGCGCCTCTTATTATAGCCTCCCAGGCCTCCGCACTGCAACAGGCTGGGAAATGGCCACGTCAGAGCTCCAAAATGCTCGAATACGCGCAGTTAGCACCTATTGGAATGGGGGCACCTCGCGGCCAACCCAATAGAATCGGAACATGTAACGCTAAGGGCACGCGTTTGGGCGAATGCAAGCCGCATATCCATACCCCAATGCACGCGGCCACGGAGCAGTCACGACACTCCAGTGGATCAGACGTGGCCGAATCATACTCACGACACACCGAAGCGGATGGGCCGGGATTCGAACCCGGGGTACCCGCAAGGGTACAGTAGTTTTCAAGACTACCGCCTTCGTCCACTCGGCCACCCATCCAGTCCATGCCAAGCTACTATCATACCCGAGTTCGCGCTGTAGAAAAATGGGGAGTCGTCAAAACCGGCGGCTCCACCGTTGCACGGTTTCGGGGATCGCCTGGACGTTCGGTAGGTAGCCGTTCACGCCGCTGGGGTCTGACGCAATTTTCGGCGGAGAAAGCGTTTCTTTACGCGAACGCATCTTGTCGCCGAAAATGGGTCTGACCCCTTGGAATCGCGGTAGCGGGCATGCCAACGGCAGTGCACACTCGGGCCCGATTAACGTCCGTCCGGTCTCAAACGCTGCGTTCACTTCGTTCCGGACCATCTCGACCGTTCCCCGGAACAAGGTCCTCGGGTTGTTGATATTTCCCACCAGGCGGCACTCGCCCTGAATCAATTCCGAAAGTCAGTCTGCTTTGCATCGCTGTATGGGCGGCCGTACTGGTCGTTACCCACATCTCTCTGCTGGGCTTGCCGTCGCGACGGTTGAGGCGATTTCCGGTGGCCGCCCGGGGCTTGCTGTGGGCGGGACAACGGGCACTAGCAATTCAGCAAGTTCAATCTTTGGCAACAACATTTCCGGGCCGATCGCCTCGGAACTTGTAATCAGGCCACAGCGGACAATTCAAGTCGACCCAGCATTTTACGCGACGCTTGTCCTCACGAGATAGCTTCACGTCATAGTGGCTCTTGTCGAGGACTTTCCACAGTTTGCTGCGCACCGTGCCGAATGTAAGTGGCGCACGTTTTTCATTGCCGCCGGAGTTCCACCCGTAGTCCATATAGTGCACCCATCCTTGCGAAATCAGCGTTCGGTAGGACGCGGGTACTTTGTCAGCGTCTAAGACACCGGTCAAATCGATATGTTTTGGATCGGTGGCATCGTGGCAACGGACACACTGTTTGTCCCAGACAGGTTGGACAACCGTCTCGTAGGCAAACGGCACTGCTCCCCAAGGCGGTGGCTCCAATTCGCTCGGTGGCCGGAGCAGCGCCAGTGGCGGGTGATGAGTCGGTACACTGTTTCGCGGTTCATGACATCCGACGCACCCGCGTCGTTCGCCCGGTTGCAATTGCACGACGCTGCGCATGCGCTGAAGTTCGTTGAAATCTCTGTCCAAGATTTCAAAGTACAACACTTTGCCGGCCGGCGCATGGAAGAGTGCGGATCCGTCTTCTTCGATCGGCACGATACCCAAGGACGCCTTGGCCACATAGGACGGCCATCCGTAGGGTCCGCGGACCTTGTGCGTCGGTGTCGCGTACCAATCCTGGAACTGTGGATGATCATTGCGGTACGCCCCGTTTTTCAGTTGTTCCAACTCGGCTCGGACTTCCTGGCAGACTCGCAGGTACCTGGCCTGCCCTCGCTGGACCTGTGGCTCGATCCCCTTGTAGACATCCTCTACCAGGAACTCACCGTGGTCGGAATCCAGATCAACCATTTCAGGAAGGACAGGAGGGCGAGTCTGTTTTTGAAACAGCGTGGGACACATACTGCCGATCGCGGGGTCGAGATACAGCATTTCACGGTTCCCGAACCGATCGATCACGTACAGTCCAAACTGTTCTTCCGGTGCATGCGAACAGAGTAAATAATCGTGCGATATCGGCACCCCATCGCGGAAACATTCTTGCTTGGGCCACATGCCGGGCCAGGGCACTTCGGGAGTGAGCGATCGGATCGCTTTCGGGTTGAACTTACCCAATGCGGGGTCGACCAGTGCCATCGGACCGTTCAAGTCTCCGAAATGCGAAACAAGTGTGCACAGAAACTCAGTGCTTCCAGGTACTTCACGCCCATTCGCGTACCCATTGGGTTGGATGATATCGTTGCCGAATATCAGTTCCGGTTACGTTCCATCGGGCCGGATTGCCCACAATGTGTGACTGAAATCAGCCCCTTTGTCCACATATTCGGATCGTTGCCAGATTATTCGTCCGTCCTGCATCACCGACGGGCCCCACTAGGTCAAGTTGGCAAATGACAAGGGGCGAATACTCTGTCCGTCGGCATCCATGCGAAACAAAACGGCGGCTTGAGGACGCCAACACAAAAAGCGAGCACGGCATCGAGTCGATATGAATGCGAGTCCGCCATCGGGCAATGGGCACGGCCAGTAGTCGTGGAAGGGGCCGTCTGTTAACTGTGTGCATTCGGTCCCATCCGGCAGCATTGCCATGATGTGAAAAGAATCGTCTTTCGAACGCCGGTATCCGAAATAGACTCGCGATAGATCAACGTCGGCCATGGGATTGCGGGCGATCCCGCCTCGCGCGTCAAACAGACATGTCAAACGGGCACCACCAGGCTGCAGTCGACCTCGCGAGCTGGGAATGGTCAGGCGAAATACACCTCCACCGGGTCGATAGAGTGAGTCGAGGATCACGCTGTAGTTATGGGACGGCTCGAAAGCATGACGTTTGACAAACAGCAGATTTTCGATCGGTTTCAATTCAGGGTCTCGCAACAGCAGGTGTCGCTTGGCCGTTCGAGCTTCAAGCAGCAGCGCGCGTTCGGCTTCGGTGTCCGGCACACTTGCCAGGGCCAGACGCTGGCGCTCACGCAGTCTTGCTAATTGGGTGCGCTCGACTTCCACCTCGATTTCCCTGACAGCGAAACGCTGGATCATTGCTTCCATCAGCGTCAGTGCGCGCTCTACAGGATCGTAACGCAATAGCCGCAAGTGATAGACCCCATTCGCATCGTCTTCAATTCGCAATGCATACTCCGGGCCGATCGAGCCATGACCTTGCACACGAATCGTTGCCGATTGTCCGGGATTGAGTGTCAGCGTGTTCTGCAATGGCCCTGTATCGCCGGATAGGCGAACCTGCCGCCCATTTGGCGGCACCGCGAACCGAACCTGAAAGGCACCGCTGAGACATGATCCCAGTTGGGCAATGGAAAATGGGGCAAATACGAAATTAACGGCACGCCCTTCCGGTTTCGTATGTTTGCCGCCCATTCCCAAACCGACGCGGACGCCCTCAGTCAGGCAGTTCGGCAATCGAGTCAATGGCAAACAAATCTCGAAATATTTTTGGGACGCGTCGAAGACGCCGTCCAGGTGCTGCGACTTGCGGAGCTTCCCATCCGGTTCGTAGGTGTTCCAGCAAAGGCCTTTGTCGCTGAGTACCACAACGCCGATCCCTGTGCCGTCATTCGTGGAGATCACGGCAACGTGACTGCTCAGAAGCCGCGAGGTCTGGATACCCAGATAAAGGTTGTTGTCCCGATAGCCCGCCATGACTGATGTCTCAACAAGTGGCCCATCGGAATACTGGTCCAGTGACGCGACTCGCGCCACCCCCCTCGATGCGCGCTCCCAACACGCATCATCCAATAGACCGTCGAGGAGTGGTGCGCTGTCGAGCGTTGTCAGCGGCAGACGATCCTCGGGCGCGTGCCGCGGATACTCCTTCACGCGGCCGTTATACGGGACCAACCGGCCGCTTAGATCGGCGTGGCCAAAAGTCTTCAGCCAGGCATGCTCTTCCGCAAGCCACGCAAAATGCGTTCGCTGTTCGTACACCATCTTGGACCAAGCGTCCACGACCCGTTCGGCATCCTGGTCCTTCATCACAGGCAGTTGAGTATCCGCGATCGGTCCCTTTTGCCCAAATATCTCAATTTCGTCAATCCGTGCATTTCCGCCATTAGTCTCTCGGATGGGAATCCGGATCCAACGAGCCTGCACAGGGCGAAAACGAAATGATGTGCGTCCACATATCGGTCTCCCCTGGTGTTGCGTGTAAACGCTTTTCCAGACGGGCGAGTCGCTTTTCTCTTGGTACTCTGTCGCGGCAAGAATGGAAAAAGATGTCAGTGCACGGTCGCGATAGCGATCGGATCGATCATTGCTCAACGCAACATGGTAAACCCAATAGGTGCCTCCCAAATCTATTTCCGCCCACACCGGGTGAGACTGGGCGACCCAGCTATGGTCATTGCCCGCCGAGCCGTCGTTCAGATTTGCGATGCGGTGGATTGAATATCCTGACAGCGAGTTGACCGCATTTGGTCTTGCCTGGGCGCGAAGGGCCAGGTTTTCAAAACCGGCTTTGTCGATTCGCGCCACGGCAGTCGCGGAAGTAGGACGTCTCGCCTGATCGTTGCCCTCTTTCCCGGGTGGCGGTGGAGGCGGTGGTACGTGGCCACTGAATGCGGTGGCTCGACTGCCGACCGCGCGACCCGCAACATGAGCAACTTGCTTCCACGCACGGCCATCCAACGAAACCAGCACGTCCAGATCAATGGGAACACGATCGCTGTATTGCCCCATTCGATCCCTTGAAAAAACGACTTTGGAAATGTCGGCCGCCGTCGCCAATTCGATTTGGGCCCACGAATCAGCCGCCTCCGCTGCGATCCAACTGAAGCTGTTACCATAACGTCCATCGTTCAGGTGATCGATCGCATGCTGAGGATATCCGCTGAGACAAGACGACGCCGAGGCCACTGCGCCCGTTTCCGCGGATGCCAGATTCTCTTCGGCCATCGAGTCAAAAACTTCCAATTCGTCAATACACGGCTCACCCTTGGATGTCGCACGGATCACCAGCCGGATCAGTCTCGCTCGGACCGGTGCGAAAACGATCGCGTTTGGCTGATCCGGAAAGATTGGTCTCGGCAAAGCAGCCGACGATGGCATGGCGGCCTTTTTCTGCCCCTTGGACGACAGATTCGGCTCGGCAGCAAAGAGGGCAAGCGAAACACCAAACCAAAAGACGGCAACCGCATATGCGGGAAACAGACTTCGGTATTTCGTACTCATCACCCGTCTCTCCATCATGGGATCATGGACCGAGTATCAAGTCAGGTACCAGTTTAGTTCATCGACCCTGTCTCGGGCAACTCGAGAAAGTGAAAAATGACGCGGGCCAAGGACCAACCCGGTCCGATCGGTCTTATTGTGGCACTCTGTTGCGATGAGGAGTGTTGTATCCACGAGGATGAATCCGGTCCGCCGATATGGTAGTATGATAAGGTGATGCGATTCGCGTTTGGAGTGATTGTTGACCACGGATAAGAGAAGACAATAGGCCCACGGATGGCAAAGCGTCCCACGGATAAGAGAAGACAATAGGCCCACGGATGGCAAAGCGTCCCACGGATAAGAGAAGACAATAGGCCCACGGATGGCAAAGCGTCCCACGGATAAGAGAAGACCGCAGGCCCACGGATAGCAAGGCGTCCCACGGATGAGAGAAGACAATAGGCCCACGGATGGCAAAGCGTCCCACGGATAAGAGAAGACCGCAGGCCCACGGATAGCAAAGCGGCCCACGGATAAGAAATGAAGAGAGTTGGATCCACGGATGTTGGGAAAGTTCAAATGGCAGCAACCACAAGGAACAAACAGAACACGTCAAGAATGCGGGG
>JAJSAJ010000846.1 GCA_024274855.1 Planctomycetota bacterium
CCCGCGTT
Source organism: Planctomycetota bacterium (assembly GCA_024274855.1). Classification (GTDB taxonomy): domain Bacteria; phylum Planctomycetota; class Planctomycetia; order Pirellulales; family Pirellulaceae; genus JAJSAJ01. The sequence goes on from JAJSAJ010000846.1 coordinate 9, forward strand.
CCAACTGCTTGACACCACAAGTCCCATGTCCATCTTCAGTCGGCCCGCTTCTCGGATCGCCTTGCCCATTGCCTTGACCGATTCAGGTCCCAAAAAGGCTGGACCGCTCGGAATAAGATGCTTGGGATCTTTCGCCCCGACATCAAAGATAAATAGCCCGCTGACGCCGGTCTGCTTGTAGTCTTTCATTTCGGCAGCGAATGTGTCTGGATGTGTATTGCCATTCAGCCAGCTCCAATAAGCCATGGGCCGGGCCGTCACCGGAGGGTGTGCAAACCCGGCCTCGAGCTCCTCGCTTGCATCTGCCGTATACTCAGGCTCACTTGCCAACGCGATCGGGACCAGCAGAAGGGCTATCCATGTCACACAAAGCAACTGCAGAAATCGAGCGTGTCGAGCAAGCATAGCTTTCTCCGGTGGGATTCAAGTCTGTGGATGCCATAAAGCCAAATGGGTAACACTTTAGGATTCGCCAATCAATAACTGTCGCACTCTTCCGCGTACAGACCCCCATGGGCTCGCCCCATGGGTGAATCAGTCTCGCAGCTAAATGAGGATCGCCGCATGAACGCCCCCCAGTAAACGCGACAACAATTGATCTGCCGGTCCTTAGCCGAATGGCAAGTTGCCGGCTGAACAGGAGTAAGGAATGCTTTATCGATACGCATGACGGCCGATAGCTTGCCAGGCCTTGTGAAGTTGACGTACGTCTGAAATCAGCGTTCCCTTGCCTTTCTTTGCGATTCGGTCGACGGGACCTACCGGGCGGCCGCTCGCTGGCGAAGGTATTTGCCAACTGCTCGCAACGTGGCAGCATCGCCGGTGTGAATCGATCCATCAGGAAGGGGCCCGGTATTCAACAACAGGTTACAGTTTCGGGAACCCGCGGCAGCCAGCTTGCGAATCACATCATCGCGTGTGTCGTGTTTGCCATCATCATCTTTCTTGTAGCCCCAGACGTGCGGTTGCATGGTGTCGCAGATTTCGTTGTGTTTCGACTTGTTTGCTGCCCATGCCTCGGTGGCAATTCGAACCGACTTCGGGCCGAACTTGGATTTCCTGACCCGGTCGGCCAGCGATGCTCCCGATCGTTCTGGCGCGGCAAAGTCCTCCGTACCTGTTGCTCCTTGCTTGAATGAAATCAGCGTCTGAGGTTGAAGTTGCCGGACCATGGCGTAGGTCTTGTGGATGGGAAACAGGTAAGGCTGAGCATAGTAGGCCATGATCGGATCGAACCAGATGCCCGCTATCGAGCCGTAGTTGGTCAATAGCTCACGGATTTGTGCGTCTGCATACTCGATGTAGCGAGCAAAATCGTCCGGCCCTTTCCACTTATACGTCGGTTCTGGCTTGGGCCAGGCGGGCTTGCTCATCCGGCCCATTGTTCTCGGATAGGTATAGGGATGCCGCCAGTCGACGGCGTAGGAATAGTAAAAGAAGCATCCCAGTCCCTTCTTCTGGCATTGTTCAGCCAGTTCACCGATCAGGTCTCGCCGAGCGGGGCTCTGGACGCTGTTGTAGTCCGACGTCTTCGTGTCAAACAGGCAAAACCCGTCGTGGTGACGGGCTGTCAGGTTCACATAGCGCATGCCGGCCTCGAGCGCCAAGTCGGTGATGTAATCGGCATCGAACTTTTCAGCGGTGAACCTTGTCTTCAGTCGCTCGTAGTCGGCAATCGGGATTTTTTCGTGGTACATGACCCACTCGCCACGACCTAACAAACTGTAGAGTCCGTAGTGCATGAACAGGCCAAACCGAGCTTCAGAAAACCACTTGACGGCCGCTTGCCGCGGCGATTTCTGATAGAGATCTTTGTGGTCGGCCAAATAACCAGGCACCGATGGTGTCTCAGCCCAGCACGTATGCCCAGCAGCAGCGGTGGCTGCCACCGCTGCCGAAGCTTGTTTGAAGAAACCACGGCGGCAGAGTAGGTTTCGGGGATTCATCGGTTCACTTTCTCATGTTTCGGTCCACGTTCGACAGGACGACTTCTTTTGGTCTGATTGTACACTGTCAAGGACCTCGTGGGACATAAAGGCCCCAAGGGACTGTCCAAAGCCGTAATTCCGGGTCCGAAAACCACACCCAGCGGGGTCAGTCGCCCTGTTGGCACGACTCGAAGGGGATTGATTCGATTGCGTGTTGACTTCCCACGGCCCTGGCCTGAACCCGGTCCATCGTCTTTCGCCCCCTTTTCTGGCTGGTCTTTTGTGTGCCGTATATTCCTTGTGCCACTCCCCGCCGCTCATGAGGGCTCGACGTGGACGCTTCATTTGGCGATAATCGGGGAAAGAAACGCGTGGCTGTAATTCCCTCGCGCAAGCGGCGACTGCAAACGCGTCGCAATATGGTTTTCCCGCATCTGGATCCTGTCGGCCCGGCCCGAAGACACAC